>JANTHA010000154.1 GCA_024762625.1 Thiotrichaceae bacterium | reverse complement strand
CAGCGCATTTATCGCATATTCAGGACGGTTGTTTTTTTCGCTCACATGCATGCCAATAATATGTTGAAGTTGGGGTAGATTGAGCGTTTTCAAGAGTTGCGCAGCCTGAGTATTATCTAAATGCCCTTTTTTTCCGGAAACCCGGTTTTTTAGACGAAGAGGATAGTCGCCATTCAGAAGCATTTCCTGATCATAGTTACATTCCAGCAATAACGCATCAATATCATTTAGATGCGAAACAATGTGAGGAGTATAGCAGCCGAGGTCTGTCGCCACCCCTAAACGCACAGCGCCATCAGAAAAGACAAACTGACAAGGCTCTCTGGCATCATGCGGCACAGGAAACGGGTGCAGATTGATGTCATTGATTGCAAAATCCGCATGGCTATCAATAAAGCATGTATCCGCAAAATCAACATCCCGACAGGCATTCCAGG
The DNA here is from genome assembly GCA_024762625.1 of Thiotrichaceae bacterium. Classification (GTDB taxonomy): domain Bacteria; phylum Pseudomonadota; class Gammaproteobacteria; order Thiotrichales; family Thiotrichaceae; genus Cocleimonas. The sequence goes on along the minus strand of JANTHA010000154.1, from coordinate 5,056 downwards.
TTCCAACCGTTAGCCATACGGGCAGATTGTATTTTCGTGACAGTCGCCCTACTCCGCTAACATGATCAGCATGTTCATGGGTGACAATGATTGCATCCAGCTTATCGGCGCTGCGCTCAAGACAGGCCAGTCTTTTTTCTGTTTCTACGACCGAATAGCCGCAATCCAGAAGTAACCGGGTGTCTTTGGGTAAAGACCCGGATTCTATCAAGGTTGCATTGCCTTTACTGCCGCTACCGAGAGATGCAAACCTTAACATTTGATTTATTAGCCCAGGAATTTATTTAACAGCTTAGCGCATATACATTACTGATTAAACTTACTATCCATCAATTTGATAATTTTAACCTGGGTTTGCGGCTTTAGAGGCTTGCCTTGCGCATCTTTAACTCGAACCAATGGAACCCCTGATTCTTCCTTGACCTCGAACTGATAAATATTTCCCTTGGTTAGCAGATTATTAGAAGAACGATTAAACAAACGAGAAAAGAATCCTTTTTTTGCTATTTCATTACCATCTGCATCTATGTCTGCGCCTTCATACTCTACACGATAAAGTCCTTTCGCCGGGTCTTTTCGCAAGGTGGTAAACCCCATGCGCTGCAAAATAATATCAGTCAATATGAATGCGCGCTGGTAAGTATCGTGTATCTGCAAGACCGTTTCATCCGCCAGCGACCTGACGCTTGATAACCTGCCTATTCTCGGTGTGACCGGCTGAGCGTTATTATTGGCGCTCGCGGTATTTGATGCAGTGGGCGTATAGGCGTAACCATTCTGCATGGCTGCTGCGCTAACGGTGCCGCTGGTTGGCAAAGCAAACGCATCATCAAACTGCGGGGACGTTAGATCAGGCGGAATTTCCAATGCCTTGACAGAGGCATTTTTCTCATAATCAACTGAAACTTTAGGATCAAGAAAATTAGTCACGCGAGAGCAGCCCGACACGCTAAGCATCATAATCCCCACGATACTAAACACAATACTCGCCCCAATGACATCCACAAGCGAAGCCGCAAAATTCTTTACAAAAAAATTATTCTTCATTGATTCATCACTCTTATACTTTTACAAGCTGGCTGAACGTCCATGACTATCCATGACTACAAAACACCAGCCTTTTTCATCGCGGCAATAAGCTGCGGTTCATACTGCTTCGATAACGGCGTCATCGGCAAGCGCAGTGCGTTGTCGCCATAGCCCATTTTATACATGGCGAATTTTACAGGAATGGGATTCGCCTCAACAAATAAATCCCTGTGCAAATCCAGCAAGGGTTCATTTAATTTTGATGCGTTTTCTCTGTCTCCGGCAAGCGCGGCCGCACACATTTCATGCATGGCCCGCGGGGCAACATTTGCGGTAACGGAAATATCGCCTTTGGCGCCCAGAAGGATCAACTCCATTGCCGTTGCATCATCGCCACTGATGACATCCAGCCGCTCGCCACAGCGTTGCATGATGTCTCTGCCGCGATCCAGATCACCGGTTGCTTCCTTTATGGCGACGATATTGGAAAATTCAGACAGTCGTTCAACCGTTTCAGGCAACATGTCGCAGGCCGTGCGCCCCGGCACATTATACAACAATTGAGGCAAAGGGACTTTTTCGGCAATCAGTTTGTGATGCTGATACAAGCCTTCCTGGGTTGGTTTATTATAATAAGGCGTTACAAGCAGCGCTGCATCCGCACCATCATGCATGGCCGCCTCAGTTAATGTCAGCGCCTCGCTGGTGCTATTTGAGCCTGTGCCCGCAATAACAGGAATTTTACCCGCTACGATTTCAACCGTGCGCTTAATAATATCACGGTGCTCCTCATGGGAAAACGTTGCGGACTCACCCGTCGTACCCATGGAGACTATCGCATCTGTACCATTTTCAAGATGAAAACCAATCAGGGCTTCCAGTGCTTTCAGGTCAACACTACCATCGCTATTCATTGGGGTTACCAAGGCGACCATACTTCCGTGAAACATGCAAACTCTCGTAAATGTCTATTCAGTCAACAAGCACTGCAGTCTACTTGCGACACCCGCGAAACACAAGCACAAGAACCCGCTAGATTGATTACACCTCACTCACACTGAGAATAACAAAAGCAGTTCACCGTATGATCATTCACCATCCCTGTCGCCTGCATAAAGGCGTAACAGATGGTCGTACCGATAAATTTAAAACCGCGCTTTTTTAAATCCTTGCTCATCGCATCAGATTCTGCGGTACTTGCCGGAACTTCAGATATATTTCTCCAGGCATTCTGGATTGTTTTACCACCGCTGAATTGCCAGATATACGCATCGAAGCTACCTGCTGCTTTCTGTATTTCCAGAATACGACGCGCATTATTCACCGTGGAGTTTACTTTGAGCTTGTTGCGCACGATGTCAGGATTATCCAGAAGCTGTGCAATTTTCTCATCAGAATATTCCGCCACTTTCTCTATAGCAAACTGATCGAATGCTTTTCGATAGCCTTCCCGCTTATTCAAAATGGTTGCCCAGCTCAGACCAGCCTGAGCGCCTTCCAGAGTTAAAAACTCAAATAACAGCCGATCATCATGGACGGGAACCCCCCATTCCTTATCATGGTAATCAATATAAAGCTGATTGCTGCCCTTAACCCATTCGCAACGCGTTTTATTGTCTACCACTTGTCATCTCCTCCAGGGATTTTGTATCTATATTGCACATGCGCACCTAGTCATCAGATTAATTTATCATAACGAGTATCTGCGCATTAACCTAGATCAATGATACCTTATCTTGTTCCTGCTCTACTAATCTACAAATGCTGCAAATGCTACACATCTACTAATGACAACTATTTTTCAGGATACAAGTTATGAACAAGGCGCTTTTAACCTCCCTGACGTTCAGTTTATTCAGCTCGCTAATGACCCATTCGGTCCAAGCAAATGATGAGCTGGATGATATCATCGTAACAGCGACGAGATCGGAAACAGACGTGCAAGATGCGCCAGGCAGCGTTACCGTTATAAATCGCCAACAAATTGAACAAAAAGGAGGAGGAAACCTTGTTGACCTTATCCGTGACGCCACGGGCGTCAGCATACGAGGCGTTGGCACAGGCGGGCGTAAAGCCATCACCGTGCGTGGACTTGAAAGCAGGCATACCCTGATTCTGGTCGATGGCAAACGGATTCCTTCAAGTAATGACAGCATTGGTCCGAATACGGATTATCAGTACGACTGGATTCCAGCCGATAACATAGAACGCATAGAGGTGGTTCGCGGCCCCATGTCAGTGCTCTATGGCGCTGATGCACTGGGAGGCGTAATCAATATCATCACTCGAAAACCCGGCAAAAAAACTGCCGGCAGTATAAAAGCACAAAGCCTGCTGGCTCAGGGAAGCGCGGGAGGCGAGGGACACGATATTGAATTCAACCTCTCTGGCAGCGCCAACGATCAATTACAGCTCAGCCTGAGCGGCCAGCAATCCCGTCGATCTTCGCTACAAAGCAAACTCAATCCTGGCCAGTCGGCAACCGAAGGACGAAAGAAACAACAGCTTTCATTAGGTTTGAACTGGCAGCCTGCCGAGAAGCAGGACATCAAACTGGAAGTAAGTCAGGGACAGGAAGACCGCTGGTACGACACCCAGACCCGTCGCCAAAAACCTTATCAAAGCCAGTACGATATTGAACGCGACCACATCTCACTGGGCTGGAAAGGATCAATCGGAAAAACCAGCAATAGACTAAGGATTTATCAAAGCAAAATTGACATTCACAACAAGGCGACAAACGGCGTCAAACCAACCTCTCCACAACAGCTTAAAGATACAGTTATGGAAGGCGGCATAGCCTTTCCTGTTGGACAGAAGCAGTTTATTACAACGGGATTTGAACGCCGGATCGAAAAACTGAAAAACCAGAACCTTGCCAAAGGCTCCGATGAAGTCACCCTCAACTCACTTTACCTGCAGGACGAAATCGATCTCACAGACACGCTATTGTTTACCCTGGGAGCGAGGCTGGATGATCATGATGTTTTCGGCAATGAAACCAGCCCGCGCGCATCCATTGTCTGGAACACAACTGAGCGCTTAAGCCTGAAAGCCAGTTACGGACACGGTTTTCGCGCGCCCAATATCAAACAGGTTTCCGCCGATTATGTATTCTCGATCGGAACCATCAAGATCACCGGCAACCCCGAGCTGCAACCCGAAACCAATAACGCCTACGAACTGGGCGCAAGCTATTCAGCCGATAAATTCACCCTGAACGGCGCACTGTTTAACAACGAGGTAAAAAACCTGATTGACCTGACAGGACCAATCACAAACAGAACCTACGAAAATATTGACAAGGCCCGTTTAAGAGGCGCAGAAATATCCAGTAAGATCAACTTGCGAAAAGGCCTGGATTTAAACGCCAATTACCAATATCTTGACGCGAAAGACGGAAATGGAGATCGATTAAAAAACCGTCCTCGCCACACACTATCCAGTGGCATTAGTTGGAATAAAAATAACTGGATATGGAGTCTTGACGCCCAATATCTATCGGGTCAAATCATCGAGCATAACCGTGTCTCAACCCATGTTCCGGGCTACGCCATCTGGAATGCAGGCGTTCGAAAAGCCATCAACAAGCACCTGGATCTTGCCATGCGCATCAATAATCTGAGCGATGTGCGCCTGGAGGAGAAATCCCCGGCTTTCCTGTATGAAGAATATCCAAGAACCTTGAGCCTGGAGCTTAGCGGTAAATTCTGATTACCATTTAATTGCCATATTATTTATAAATCAAGGCGAGCAACTTCTTTAAGCGCATCCAGATTATAAAGAATCGCTGAACGCTTTTTACCTTTTTCGATGAGCGCCAGAATATATGTTGCCGATCGCGTCGGCAGCAGATTTACCAGTTGCCATCCCGAACCGGATTCTGTGAGTTGTATCGTTTTAACCGTCTTTAAGGTTTTTTATCAATGAACTGCAATACATTGTAGTCGCCAGCGGCGGATTGTACGCCCGCCCACAATAAATCCGACGTAGGAACGCTTTTAAGCATGAAGATCCTCCCGTCCGT
>JANTHA010000153.1 GCA_024762625.1 Thiotrichaceae bacterium | reverse complement strand
TGATGCTGGTCGGTTGCCCGGCGTTGTGCTGAAATAGCGATGAGCGCCAGTGCCTTGGCAGGATGCCATAGGGGAACATGAATCGCGCCAGATCAAGCAACTGACGCACATCATAATTCATGCCCAGATGCTCGGCTGCAAAGCGGATCACTTTCTTTTGGTCTGTAATGCGCAGCCCCGAGGGGCGGCAGATGCGTAAATTTTCTTCCTCATAATTGCTTAGCGCTGTGACGATAGTACCATGACCAAGCAACGATTCTATGATTAATGGCGCATCTGGCTCCCCATGATAATGCTGACGCACGAGCTTGCGGGTCGCCGGATTTTTAATATCGTTTAAACTACCGATATACAGCGCAGCATGCGTCCATGGGGACAGTGTAATGATCTTGATGACTTCACTGACGCGCGCCCGGCCTTCAAATAGAACCACGTCCGCCGGCTGAATTTCCTTCAATAATTGAGTGAAGTCATTGATCATTTGACAGTCCTGATTTCGTTTCGGGATGTCATTGAGCCAGTCAACAATGGTTTGCCATATCCAGTTACGGAAGTTTTTTAACACGAGCGATTCCTTGGGCGATGAAGGGAGTCTCTTTTCATTTTACTGTTTAGACTGAGTTTAGTATAGAAACGAACAGATGTTTCTTTTAGATCAAGAAGTTCTGATAACTGGCGGGTGATGTCCAGGGAGGGAAGACGGCCAAGAGAACAAAAGTAAAAAATGATGTGATTCTGGCAATATTTTATCACCGCTGCGCTGTATTTATTGACGTTTGCAGATCCATTGGCGTTTGCGAATCTTATTCAAGTAGAAAAAATTGCTCTCTGGCTGTCTCAAGAATCACGCTAACGCCTGGATGTTTAATTTTACGCTCCATGGAAATTGCATAAAATGATTCGATGATTTCTGTCGTTTCTCCGATCGCTTTTACATGATATGTATGTTCCACTTCTTTGGCTATGATAGAGGGCGCAATAAAAATGCCAGCTCCCCTTTGCCCAAAAGCCTTCATTAATGCGCCATCATCAAATTCTCCGAGTACATAGGGGTATATTTTCTGGGATCGAAGCCAGTGCATTAACTTGTTTTTTATGGAAGATGATTCTCCGGGTGACAGCAGGGGCATTTGATCCATACATGCGGGAAAATCACCTTGCATGTCAACGATCAATTCTTCGGTGGCAAAAAAAGTAATGCCGCATTTTCCCAGATTATGGTTAAACCCTTTTGAGCCTGTTTTGCCTGGCATGGCTCGGTCGGATATTACAATATCCAGTTTATGTTCCGTCAGTTCACTTAATAGTGTAGAAAGGTTGTCTTCCCTGCAGATAATACGCATGGGTTCATCTAGCTGGAGAACTGGCTCCAGCAAATGATAGGCAATTGACTTTGGAATCGAATTCGCTATGCCTGCTTTAAGGTGGGGAATTCTTTTACTCGGTTTATTATGGATGGCTTCCTGTAGCTCGTTGCCCAAAGAGAAAATATCGTTCGCATAACTTTGAACAATTTTCCCTGTTTCAGTGAGTTTTAAGTTGCGGCCTGATTTTTCAAAAAGACGGGCGCCCAACTGGTCTTCCAGTTGGGATAATTGTCCGCTGATAGTCTGTGGCGTGAGAAATAATAATTTACTGGCCTTGGCAATACTTCCTTCTTTTGCCACCATCCAGAAATAACGTAAATGCTTGTAGTTAATCATAACGACTCATTAGAAAAATCTGTCATTGAATTGTATCAGGGTTTAGCAAATTAGCAGTTTTTCCCGACTTTAATTAGGGATGGAGGGTTTGAGAAAGTCATATAAAGACATCTTGTTACTATTTTGAGCCTATCGTGCTGAACTTGTGGTTTTTCACAATTAAAAAAATGCGTGACAATGAAGTCCAAAAATCCCGGTCTTCGCGTAGATTTTACAGGTTATGACTATGTCATCAATATGTCATCAAGTAATTATTACTGCGATATGCATTTGTTTTCTGAAGATTGCGCCCCTTCAATATTGTGATTGTGACCTTTAATATGATTGGCTCAGAATTACTCAAGGGCTACTGCAACTACAAATTGAGTTATTTGTAATAGACATGTTGTTCAGGGTTTTCCAGTAAAAAGGAGCGGAACGCTTCAGTGACAGGCGACATTGCCTTGCCTTTGCGAGTAACCAGGTGCCAATGTCTGCATAAGGGAAATCCTTTTATGTTGAGGACGGCAAGATGTTGATTTTTAAGTTCCAGCTCAATGGTGTGCAGCGATACGATGCCAAGACCAAAACCAGCGGAAACAGCATGTTTGATCGCTTCATTGCTGGTCATTTCTAGTGTTGTGGAAAAATTAATGCCTGAGTCCTTGAAATGGCGTTCAATGCATTCACGCGTGCCTGAACCTTTTTCTCTGACCACAAATTTTTCATTCTTGAGATCGCTGATAGTTAAATTCTGTTTTTCATTTAATAAGCGATGACCCGGGGGCGCAATAATGACCAATGGATTTTTCATAAATCGTTCAGAAAGCAAGCCATGTCCTTTTGGGGGTTCGCCCATAATAACAAGATCAGGCTCGTAATTTTCCAGTTGCTGCAAAATTGTCTGGCGATTGGTTACATCAAGGCTGATGGTAATGTCCGGGTATTTTTCAGAAAATGCAGAAAGTATGCGGGTTGAAAAGTGGTTGGCGGTCGTTGCGACAGAAATTGTTAAATGACCCGTATGGCAGCCTTTTATTTTTTCTGCATAGTCAATCATGTTTTCATAGGCATTGATAATTTGATTGCTGTATTCCCTGAGTTGGAAGCCGGACTTGCTAAGCGCTAATTTTCTTCCTTGTCTTTCGAAAAGCTCAATGCCAAGGTTTTCTTCTAGCTGCTTCATTTGCATGGAAACGGCTGGTTGTGTCATATAGAGTTTCTCAGCGGCGCGCGTATGGCTTTGATACCGGGCGACTGAATCGAAGATGCGAATTTGTCGAAGTGAAATATGGGGCATTATGAAACCTTTAAATTAGAAACTTATGCTATTTTTCGCCATCAGGTTTATCGCTCATATTGTCTGTTAAAACATAATGAAGACTTATATAATCTGGTGTCGATAATGACATTTGCTTATAATAGTTAGTAAAGCATTATTCGGTAAAACAGAAAAATACGAACAATAGTTCGTATTTTCTAATAATTAACGCCAAAACTATAAGCATTTGTTATTTTAAATTCAATTAATGCTTAGTTTTATTTATGTTGCTTTTGGGACAGAATCCCCGGCTCGACAACCTGATTAGGAAAGGAGTTAGGGCCAAGCAATATGATGCCGGTGTAAACCGGTGTAAAAGAATTCCTGGAATCCCGTTATAGAACATACAGAGCCAGAGAACGCGAATAGTCATGACTGGTTTATGTGGAAATTACCCATGTTTGGAGAAACCAGCGTGGATAATGTTTTAAAAGAGATTGAAGCTTGTAAAGCAGCTCACCAAGAAAACCATATTCGTTTGCTGGGTGTTGATAAATTTGCTCAGTGTGCTGGTGCAGCGATGCTTATTCATCGCGGAAAAACAATATGATTTGCGGTTAGAGTTATAAGCATTTACACCCTGCTTATCCTTGTTGTATTGTTACTGCAAAGATAACCGGGGATTTATCCCTCACAAACCCAGAAAGGATCAGTATGGCCAAACCAGACCGTTATGTCGGAATTGATAATGATATCAATGGAGGTATGACAACCATTGGTAAGTTAATTCGCGATGCGCAAGTCTTTGAGCTTATACCCGAAACAGAAACCTGCGAAGGTTGGAATCTGGCGGGTATAGATGCCTTATTGCATAAAGTCAATAATGAGTGGGATAAATACGGTTGTCTCGTGAGTCGTTTACCTGATACGCTTGCTGAGCGACATCGTCGAATTCATGGCGAAGCGATGAAAAGAGCCAAGGCTGCAGGCTGGTCTGGAGATGTCGAGACGTTTGGAGAAGAGTAAGCTTTAGCGGTTGATATTCTTGATAAGCGTCTGGCTGGACAATCAATAAAGGGCCATTTCGGATGCTAATCAAGACTATCTAAATTACAACCATTATGAAAAATATGGAATAACACTATGTCCGATTTAATCGTAGATCCACAGCAATACGTCATTACCAAAGAGCCCTATTATGAAGAGGTGAATAGCGAAACATCCCTCTATGACGCTGCTTATCGCGTGAGAATGCCAATGATGCTAAAAGGGCCAACAGGCTGTGGTAAATCCCGTTTTGTCGAATATATGGCGTGGAAATTACAAAAGCCGTTGATAACGGTCGCCTGTAATGAAGACATGACGGCTTCTGATCTGGTTGGACGATTCCTGCTGGATAAAGACGGCACCAAATGGCAGGATGGGCCATTGACCACGGCGGCGCGCATTGGCGCTATCTGTTATCTGGATGAAGTGGTGGAAGCGCGTCAGGATACAACGGTTGTTATTCATCCTTTAACGGATCACCGTCGCACATTGCCACTGGATAAAAAAGGCGAATTGGTTGAGGCGCACCCTGATTTTCAACTGGTTATTTCCTACAATCCCGGTTATCAAAGCTTGATGAAAGATCTTAAGCAATCGACTAAGCAGCGTTTTGGCGGCCTCGATTTTGATTATCCTGAGGAAGATCTGGAAGTATCAATCGTTTCAAAGGAAGCGGGTATTGATAAAGAAACGGCAAGCAAGCTGGTGCAAATTGCCCATCGCGCCCGTAATCTGAAAGGTCATGGCCTGGATGAAGGCATTTCTACGCGTCTACTGGTATATGCGGCTCAGCTTATCAGCAGTGGAGTAAATGCGGATGTTGCTTGTAGCATGACCATGGTAACGCCATTAACCGATGACCCTGATATGCGTGATACCTTGAATGCCGCCGTACAAACATTTTTTGGTTAATTCATCTTCTGGTTAATCGAGCCAGTAATCAAGAAAACAATCATTCACGTTAATCACCGATACTCTCTATTAAGTTAGAAGACTATGCGGGTTTTCTGGAGAAAGCTGCGCCTGAAGTGAAAGATATTCAGGAGGGCTCATTCATGAGGCGGCGCGCATTATGTCTTCCGCCGGTCTGGAATATTATTTGGATGGCGCCAGGGCTTTGAGTAATCTGGTTTTCGGTAGCGATCTGGTGGTGACCTATCTGGAAGAAATTCCCGTGGTCGCAAAGGAATGTGGCGAGGATATTATTCCCGAACTTGTTTCCGCCGCCATGAAATTGTTTTTCATTTTCCCCGATGAAAATACTCTTTGTGGGTATGATTTTTTCTCTATTCAAGCTGCTCAATCTTCTATGACAGAAAATCAGGTAGAAAAAAAGGTTAGAACGGACTTAATCATAGCGCCCTGATACTCCCTCTCCCTTGTATACACGAAAACAAATATGAGGAGATACCGCTAAATATCTATGTTTTGTTTGCCGCCACAGATGTATACAAGGCCACTAGGTGAGAAGGAGTATCAGGGCGCTAATTCTTAAGTAGCTAAAATTT
>JANTHA010000152.1 GCA_024762625.1 Thiotrichaceae bacterium | reverse complement strand
CCGTGATCATGATGTCCGGCCATGGAACCATTGAAACAGCGGTGGAGGCAACCCGTCTGGGCGCTTATGATTTTATCGAAAAACCGTTGTCGATGGCGAAGATGTTGTTAACTATCGAAAATGCCTTGCGTTCAGAAAAGCTGCTTCAGGAAAACAAAGGGCTTCGCGATCAGTTAAGCGTTCCGTCAGTTCCGGTTGGAAGTAGCGAAATAATGAAAAACCTGCGCGAACAGGCGCAGCGTATCGCGCGCCATCATAAAACGGTGCTGATTTATGGCGAATCAGGCGTCGGTAAAGAGGTATTTGCGCGTTATATACACGCCCAGAGCGATGGCAATAACCGCATGTTTGTGAAGGCGACCATTTCCTCCATGGAGCCAGAAGAAGTATTAAGCAACTTGTTTGGCAAGGAAGAAGGAGACAAGGTAGAGTATGGCCTGCTGGATGAGGCGAGCGGCGGCTGCCTGTATTTGTCCGATATTGCCGCTTTGCCTGCTGATGCGCAAACCCGTTTGCTGGCTGCATTGCGCGAGGGCTATTATTCACGCGTAAATAGCAAAGAAAAGATTGAAATGGATGTGCTGTTAATTGTTTCTTCTCAACATGATTTACGCGATGATGTGGAAGCAGGCAACTTTAATGAAGAGTTATATCAACAATTAAATATTGTGCCGCTGATGATTCCTGGCTTGCGAGAACATCCTCAGGATGTGCCTGAATTGCTCAGTTATTATGTTGATCAATTAACCGAAGTGGATGGTTTGCCTTACCGCCATTTTTCTGTATCCGCCCAGAATTATTTAAGAAATCATGGCTGGCTGGGTAATATTCGCGAATTGCGAAATCTGGTGCAACGCCTATTGATTATGGGAACTGAAGTTGAAATTTCCCAGGAAGAAGTCGAGGAGGCGTTAGGCGCTGAAGTGCCGGTGTTTTCCCAGACTGTGGGGGTCGTTCCGGATAGCTTGTTCGAATTGCCCTTGAGACAGGCAAGAGATCAATTTGAGCATGATTATCTGGATTATCAGCTCAAGAAAGTCGAGGGCAATGTCAGTAAACTCGCCAAGGTGGTGCAGATGGAGCGAACGCATTTGTACCGCAAAATGCGTTCTCTTGATATTGATCCTAAAAAATACGGCAAGAAATAAATTAACAAATAAATTGATTATGAAGCCTGGGTTGTCGACGCCGTACAATATTCCCACAATATTTGATTTATAGGCCTCAAGTTACTTAAAAAAAGATGTTTTCATGAATATAGTTATTCTAGGAGCAGGTCAGGTTGGTACATCGCTGGCCATTAATCTGGCGACAGAAGACAATGATATTACTATCATTGATCTTGACTCAAATGTTTTGCGAGAGTTAAGGGAAAAACTGGATGTTCATACCCGTCAAGGATATGCGTCTCATCCTGATGTGCTTGAGCAGGCGAATGTCAACGACGCCGATATGCTGATCGCTGTTACCAATAGTGATGAAGTGAACATGATGGCATGTCTTGTGGCGCACAGCCTGTTTCGCACACCTACACGCATCGCGAGAATTCGCGCATCAGGTTATCTGCAGCATCAGGAATTATTCTCACCGGAATTAATCCCGGTTGATGTCCTGATTAGTCCCGAGCAACTGACTACCGATTATATTTACCGCTTGATCAAGAACCCGGGAACGTTGCAGGTGCTTGATTTTGCAGGTGGAAAGGTTCGTCTTGTGTCGGTGAAAGCGTTTCATGAAGGTCCGCTGGTGGGCCACCAAATAGGAGAAATCAGGGAGCATCTTCCTGACGTTAAAGTTCGTGTAGTTGCTATTTTCCGGCAGGGAAAGGCGATCATCCCAAGTGGAAATACGGTCATTGAAGCCAATGATGAAATTTTTGTGATTGCCAGCGCGCAACATATACGGGCTGTTGTCAGTGAGTTGCGTAGTGTGGATAAACCCTATAAACGGATCATGATAGCTGGCGGCGGCAATATAGGCAGGCGGCTTGCTACGGCGCTTGAGGAGTCCCGTTCTCAGGTCAAGGTGATAGAAAAAAATTCCGATACGGCCACCAGATTGGCGGAAACTTTGAACAGGGCAATTGTACTGGAAGGCGATGCGGCGGATGAAACCTTGTTGCGTGAAGAAAACATCGAAAATGTTGATATTTTTTGTGCGCTGACCAATGATGATGAAGCCAATATTTTATCCGCGATGCTGGCGAAACGTCTGGGCGCACGCAAGGTGATGTCGCTGGTCAATCGCACCGCCTATGTCGATCTGGTTGAAAGCGCCAATATTGATCTGGCGGTATCGCCGCAACAAATTACCATTGGCGCCTTGCTAACCCATATTCGCAGCGGCGATATTGTTTCGGTGCATTCGCTGCGCAAGGGAGCCGCCGAGGTGATTGAAGTCGTCGCGCATGGCGACAAGGATAATTCTCGCGTGGTTGGACGGAAACGGGTCGATTTGAAACTGCCGCCCGGCGTCACCATTGGCGCCATTGTAAGAGAAGAAGAAGTCATATTGCCGCATCAGGAAACAGTGATTGAAGAAAATGATCATGTGATTCTGTTTCTGACGGATAAACGCTATATCTCAGCCATTGAAAAAATGTTTCAAGTTGGCGTAGGCTATATTTAGGTCGCCATTAATCACTGATATTGTATATCAGCCAATACTATGCAGCTTTCCGTTATACAGAGAATTCTTGGCTTATTGCTGGTTGTTTTCAGTTTTACCATGTTGCCGCCCGCATTTGTAGGCTGGATTTATGGCGACCTCTCAATTGCGCCTTTCATCAAGGGCTTTTTGCTTGTTCTCCTGGTGGGCGCGGTCATGTGGTTTCCGGTGCGGGATAAAAAAAGGGAGCTGCGACTGCGCGAAGGGTTTTTAGTGGTGGTTTTATTCTGGGTGGTTCTGGGCGTGTCAGGCGCGGCGCCACTGATGTTTTCCAGTGAGCTGCAAATATCGCTGGTGGACGCCGTATTTGAATCTATTTCCGGCTTGACAACCACGGGCGCCACGGTCATCGTCGGGCTGGATGATTTGCCAAAATCCATACTGTTTTATCGTCAACAGTTGCAGTGGCTAGGCGGTATGGGAATCATCGTCTTGGCTGTTGCTATTTTACCCATACTGGGCGTCGGCGGCATTCAGCTTTACCGCGCTGAAACACCAGGCCCGGTCAAGGACTCCAAACTGACGCCGCGTATTAAAGGCACGGCAAAGCTGCTCTGGATCATTTATCTGGCTTTCACAATCGCCTGCGCTCTGGCTTATTATCTGGCTGGCATGGATGCTTTTGATGCGATCAGTCATAGTTTTTCAACCATTGCGATTGGCGGCTTTTCAACGCATGACGCGAGTATGGGTTATTTTTCGAGCCATGCCATAGAGCTGGTCGCCGTTGTTTTCATGTTGCTATCTGGCGCTAATTTCAGCTTGCATTTTATTGCCTGGCGATCCTTGAGCCTGAAAACCTACTGGGCGGATTCCGAGTTTCGCTTATATGGATTGGCGATGCTGATGTTAACGCTGGTGGTGTTGGCTTATCTCTATTTCATGCATGTTTACGGTAGTTTTTCAGAATCTTATTTCAATGCCATATTCCAGGTAGTATCAATTGCCACCACCACTGGTTTTGTAACGACTGATTACAGTCACTGGCCGGGTTTTTTACCGGTGTTGCTGGTTTTCGCCAGTTTCGTTGGCGCCAGCGCCGGTTCCACGGGAGGGGGCATGAAAGTGGTCAGGGTGCTGTTGTTGTTTAAACAGGGCTGGCGCGAGGTCATGCGCCTGATTCACCCGAATGCGCGTATTGCAATCAAGCTTAACCGCAAGCCGGTAGATAGAAGCGTCATCCAGGCAGTCTGGGGTTTCTTCTCGGTTTATGTCGTCGTATTTGTAGCCTTGATGTTAATCCTGATGGCGACTGATATGGATCAGGTGACAGCATTTTCAGCGGTTGCGGCCACCTTGAATAATCTGGGGCCAGGTCTTGGGGATGTCGCCAGCAACTTCAAGGATATCAGCGATTTTTCAAAGTGGTTGCTTTGTCTGTCAATGCTGATGGGGCGGCTTGAGATATTCACTTTGCTGGTTGTATTAACTCCCGCTTTCTGGCGACGTTAGTCTCATGATCGATAAATTAGCAAAATGGAACGAAGCCTATCAGGATGCTGATATTGAATCAGCTCTGGCTGCACAGGTTTTGCAGGAAAACGATTTCCTGCTCCCCTGTCCGGTTCGCTTCTCAGGCAACAAAAGGCTTAAGGCGCTTGATCTGGCGTGTGGGCGGGGAGGCAACGCCATCTTTCTGGCGAGACGCGGCTTTGATGTGGATGCGGTGGATATTTCGCCAGTGGTTCTGGATCATTTGACTGCTTTTGCGCAGAAACAGAGCTTGCCCATTCATTGTATTAGACGGGATATCGAATCACAGGGGCTTCCTGAGGGGCAATATGATGTCATTGCGGTGAGCTATTTCTTATGTCGTCATCTGTTTGCGGAGATAGTTGACGCCTTAAAACCGGACGCTCTGCTTTTTTATCAAACCTGGTCTCAACAGGCGGTCGATAAAACCAAAGGGCCATCAAGCAAGCGGTTCAGGCTGGCTGAAAGCGAATTACTGACTTTGAGCAAGCCTTTGGTCCCGGTTTTTTATCGCGAAAATGGCTTGCTTGGCGATACCTCCAGAGGGCTTAGGAATGAAGCCATGCTGATTGCTCGAAAGACATCATAATTCGGAAAGTAAACGCTGTGTCATGGAGGCTGCTTGCGTTGCGTAGCCGCCGCCAAACAGGTTGTAGTGATTTAAAATGTGGTACAAATTATAAAGCGTTTTGCGCGTCTTGTACCCCGGGTCAAGAGGCCATGCGGCATGGTAGGCGTCGTAAAACTTTTGGTTAAATCCGCCAAAAAGTTCTGTCATCGCGATATCGGTTTCCCTGTCGCCATAGTAAAGCGCAGGATCAAAAATGACTGGTTCCCTGGCGGGACCGGATGCGCAGTTGCCGCCCCATAGGTCACCATGCAACAAGGAGGGCGGCGGCTGATAATCCGCAAAAAAGCGATGCAGGTTTTCAGCCAGCTTTAAACCCGCTTCATAATCCTTGTCAGAGTAACCTTTCTGTTTGGCCAGGTTTAGCTGGAATGTCAGTCGTTCAGTTCGCCAGAAAGTCGTCCAGTTTTTATGTGGCGTGTTGTGCTGTGGCGTAGAGCCGATGGTATTGTCGATTTCCCAGCCAAATTGCTTGTTTGGGTTTGTTGTACGATGCAAGGCGGCCAGTTGTTCGCCGGTTTGCGCTTGATTGATTTCGCCTCGCATAGGGATGTATTCCAGCACAAGGTAACTGAATTCTCTGGTTTGTCCAAAACATATGGCTTTGGGCGCGCGAATCGTTTGGCTCTTGCCGATAGCTTCAAGCCCGGTTGCCTCCGCTTCAAACATAGAGAACAGGCTGGGTCTGTTTTCCTTGATAAACCAGGTTTGACCGGCTGAATCCGTAATTTTCCAGG
>JANTHA010000151.1 GCA_024762625.1 Thiotrichaceae bacterium | reverse complement strand
CAGCACATCAACCGGAAGACTTCCGTTGCTGACGGAAGCCAGCAGGCGTACAAAGGTATTGCCGACGATAATCAGCAACAATACGAATAGCGTGGCCAAGAAGGATGACATGATTTCACGAAACAGATAACGCTGGATAATCATGAGCGGCCCGGTTGTTCCTTGATTGCAAAATCGCGATAGAAATCGCCTTTCTCTGAATCGTATCGTTTGTATCGTTTGTGCGTCCAGAGATACTGATCGGGAAACTCACGAATCAGATCTTCGAGGATCCGGTTGAGGCGAAGGGTGTCTTTTGCGGCATCATCGCTGGGGAAGTTATCCAGCGGCGGCAGCGCCCGGATCAGATAACCTTTGCGTTCTTCCTGGTCATCCAGCAGGCGCACTGTAATGCAGGGCAGAACTTTGGCCCTTGTCATTTTCGCCAGCCTTGCCGTACCCGGATTGGTTGGCGCTTCTACGCCAAAAAAAAGCGCCGGAATACTGCCTTTGCCGCGGTAATTCTGATCCGTCGCATACCAGGTTGGAAAGCCAGCCTTGATGCTTTTGATCATATCGCGCATGCGGGTTTTGGGTATCGCCTTGCCATAGCGTTTATCGCGGCCAAGCGCCACCAGGTATTCGATTAATTCATTCTGGTGTGGACGATAAACCACATGCAGGGGCATATGTTGCGCCAGCATCCGGCCGCCCACTTCAAGACTGGAAAAATGCGCGCCTAGCAGAATCACAGGGCCTTCCTTTAAGGCGTCTTCAAGGTAATGAAGATTTTCAACATGGGATAGACGTTTGATTTTATCTTCGGAACCCCACCATCCGAGTGCTGCTTCTATCAAGCCCCTTCCGAGCGAAACAAAGTGCTTGTGGTTGAGTTCACGGCGCTGTTTTTCATTCAATTCCGGAAAGGCGATGCGCAGGTTGATGTCGCTGATTTTACGACGTTTGGGCAGGGAGATATATAATAGCTCGCCAAGCCCTTTGCCAATCGCCATTTGCCAGCGCCAGGGGAGCAACACAATCAAACGCAATATTGCAATGCCGAACCAGGTGGGCCAATAGCGCGGATGATAAAATTTGCGAGGCATGGTGTGAGCCTTGTTAACAAATAATCGGCTTAACCCTTCAAGCGATAAAGCGTTCCGCAATATGGGCAGCGAACCGTACCGTTTTTGGAATCCTCAATGGGGAGATAAACTTTAGGATGCGCGCACCATAAAGCGCTCACATTGGTTGGGCAATGCAAAGGCAGATCACTTCGGGTGATAGCCACCTCATTGGTGATGTTGAGTTTTTTATAATCCGATTCTTTGTCGTTGTTGTTGATCTGGGTTAGTTTACTATCGTTTGCCATATCGCGATCCTGATAAATGAATTCAAACTTGTTAATTTGCAACCGGCGTTAGCCATTCACGGTACTTTTCGACTTTACCGTGAACAACATCGAAGTAAAGGGATTGCAGTTCTTTTGTGATTGGGCCACGCTCGCCGGCGCCAATCGGCCGGTTATCCAGTTCCCGGATAGGCGTAACTTCGGCGGCGGTGCCGCTAAAGAACGCTTCATCGGCGATATACACTTCATCGCGCGTGATGCGCTTTTCAACCAGTTTGTAGCCAAGATCAGCCGCCAGGGTCATGATGGTGTTGCGCGTAATGCCATTTAATGCCGAGGTCAGATCTGGCGTGTAAATGACGCCATCGCGAACCACAAAAATATTTTCGCCACTGCCTTCGGCGACAAAGCCCTCGACATCAAGCAACAGCGCTTCGTCGTAACCATCGGTCAGCGCCTCCTGCAAGGCCAGCATCGAATTGATGTAATGGCCATTGGCCTTGGCCTTGCACATGCTGATATTGACATGATGACGGGTAAAAGAGGATGTTTTGATGCGGATGCCTTTTTCCATATTGTCGGCGCCCAGATAGGATCCCCATTCCCATGCGGCGACAATCGTATGCACCTTGAGATTATCGGCGCGCAGCCCCATGCCTTCTGATCCATAAAAACACATCGGACGCAGGTAACCTGATTCCAGGTTGTTATCGCGAATCGCCGCTTTTTGCGCCTCGTTCAATTCTTCCAGGGAATAGGGTACGGGCATTTTCATGATTTTGGCGGAATCGAGCAGACGCCGGGTGTGCGCATTGAGGCGAAAAATCGCCGCGCCTGCATCCGTTTTGTAGGCGCGCACACCTTCAAAGACCCCCATCCCATAGTGCAGCGTATGGGTCAAAACATGCACATTGGCCTCGCGCCAGGGAACCATTTCACCATCAAACCAGATAAGGCCATCGCGGTCAGACATCGACATTGTCATAAATCCTCAAAAAAGCGTTTAACAGATTGTATCAATTTAGATAGGGTATGAAGAATACTACAGCTTGAAGATAGTTTATATATTTCTTGGATCGAATATATGGGTATTCCAGACTGTTGTTGTTAAATGGGATTCATTATGTTGAATAGCCTCGTATTAGATAAGTATTATATTTGTGACCTATTAACTCACATAATTGGCTAAAGAGCATTTTTTGTGGTAAAAATAATACGCTTGTTTTTATATGATATTGCTTGAAATTATTAAGAAAAAGGACTTTAACATGAAAACATACTTCTCCCGAAAATCATTATTGTACCCATTAGCCTTCTTGCTTGCTTTATTGCCTTTTTCATCAGTATTTGCAGGAACAAGCGGCGTACTGGTTTATGCGCCTGTTGCGTCGAATATTCCTACCTTGAGCGGCACAATGTTAATCATCCTGAGTTTATTGCTGGTGGCGGTAAGTTTTCGAATCGCTAAACAAAAAGACTCTGGAGCAAAACATTTTGTCATAACCATCTTGGGTGTTGGCGCTTTGATTTCTGCGAGTGGCAGTGTGAAACTATTTTCTGACGCCTACGCAGCCATGAGTTATGAAATGAAAGCTGCAGGAGGTCAATTACCTGTTGCTCCGCTTGATTTGAATATTTATAATAATAACAGTAATGTAGCGCAAAAAATAAGCAAAATTACCTTACCAACGGATACTAGTAGCACTGCCTCGGCAGTGGTAATTGTAACGCCGTCTCTATGTCCTGATAACCCACCTCAAGCTCCTGCCATAAGATGTAAAGAAGGAATGACAGTTCAACATGGCGAAAACTGTGTTATTGATTGTACGTATTCTCCAGATGAAAATTAATAAACGATTCCTGTTACAGGTTTTTGGACATTAAATCGGTAGTTTCTAGTGCGCCTCATTCTATGGAGTAAGTTACCTCTGCGCATGAAATCATGTTTGTTTTAAGTTTTTTGAATAACCATGAATTACATCGTTATTCTTAAAAAAATGATAAAACAGTAGTGAAATAGAAAATACAGTTAATGACCGCCTTTGTTCAGAATCATTACTATGAAATACAATTTACCGCTCTTTTTGGCGGTATGCTTGTATTGTTTATTATTGAGGGTCTGATTCCACGACGCGATACAAAAGATAACCAGACAGGCCGTTGGTTGAGTAATATCGGACTGGCGCTATTCAACCATTTTTTGGTTCTGTTTTTTTCGCTTGCGCTGGTTTTGGTGGTTGCCAGACTAGAACCGGAATCGCCACTGATAACATATTTCCAGCTGTCTGACATACCCGCATTTATTCTGTTATTGATAAGCGCAGAATTTGTTACTTACTGGATTCACCGGGCTTTTCATCAAATTCCCCTGTTGTGGCGAATCCATGCTGTCCACCATACAGACACCGAGATGGATGTCACTACGTCTAACCGACACCATCCTTTTGAACCACTTATCTCTGCTATTCTGATGCTTCCATTGTTATTGGCTCTGGGAGCGCCGTTCATTTTAATTGCGTTGTATAATTTTTTGCGCACCGCAATCAGTTTATTCAGTCATGGCAACATTAGTTTGCCTCGCTGGCTGGATAATGTTTTACGCTTGTTTATTGTCACGCCTGATTTTCATCGTATGCACCATTCCAGTGAACAACGCTACACGGACAGTAATTATAGTGTGGTTATACCGCTATTTGACTATATTTTCAGGACAGCGACGCGGCTGCCTTATGACGAAATACCCAAAATGAAGCTGGGACTTGAACGCTATAGAAAACCATCAGATAGCCGCATTGATAAACTGTTTATGTTGCCGTTTAAATATTCTGCTAATAACTGATCTGATTATTAATTTGCGAATCTCCTTCCGGAGACAACCATTCGTCTTATACAGATAGACAACGGCTTGCTGGCAAACTAAACTAGCCGCAACCCTTTGAAAAAAGTCATAAATAAAAAATAATAGACTTGACCATAATGAAAATTATAAATTTCCTTTCCTCTACAGACGCAAGCCGTGAAACCACAAGCCGCGCAAATGCTTTCCCAATAAACAAAATGCGCCTGACAGTTTTTGGCGCATGGATGATTTGCGCCATGTTATTGTTTCCTGTGTTTCCTGGCTCTTTCGCGCATGCCGATATGTATAAGTATGTTAAAAACGATGGCGGCACCTTGCTTTCAGATAAAAAAATGCACCGCAAGGGATACCGTTTGGTCAAGATTTACCGAATGAAAAAAACTGGAGCCTATAAATCCAGTCCAAAGAAAAAACAATACGCTAAAAAGCATGCAAGGTTCTGGAAAAAAAGGAAATATAAAAAAAACACCCGTCATAAAAAATATTCCGCAAAGCGACGTGTTTATAAGAGGCTTGTTAAAGCCAATGGTCGGGACAATGGCATTATAAAGGGCTGTAACAGCAATGCCCACTTGGCTAGCCAGGCGCGTAAATATCGTAAAACAATCGAAATTTATTCACAAATCTATGGCGTTGACGCCGAACTGATCCATGCGATTGTTCGCCAGGAATCGTGTTTTAATGAAGGCGCGCATTCTCGCGTAGGCGCTATCGGTTTAATGCAGCTGATGCCACAGACAGCGCTTGAACTCAGAATCACAGACCCCTGGAATCCGGAACATAATATTCAGGGCGGCATTAAATATATTGCTCAAATGCTGGAGATGTTTGAAGGCAACCCAAAGCTCGCAATTGCCGCTTATAATGCAGGACCAGGAAACGTTAATAAATACCGCGGGATTCCACCTTTTGCTGAAACCCGTCACTATGTGAAAAAGGTTTATGGGGAATACAAACGCTTAAAGGCGGTTGGCATTGTCAAACCAGTACGCATCAAACTGGCTTCTTTATCTGGTTCACAGAATGACCTTCTGAGTAATTAAAATACTAGGCAACCCCTGTTTATATCAATCTGTTAACAGCAAGCTGTTATCATTAACCTGTTATCACTAAAAAGGCGCCATACTTCCGGAACTGTTGGCGCAATAGAAAGGCAGGCATTAATATCTTTACATATGTACTGGTTTCCCCCCTTTCCAGTACATGTCCTTGCAGATACTCATAAGGATTTGATATTTGCATATCAGGGATCGTCCATGACGATCCCTTTTTTTTTTACTATTTTTCAATTACTTCTTCATACAGTTTGTTAACCAACGCCATCATA
>JANTHA010000150.1 GCA_024762625.1 Thiotrichaceae bacterium | reverse complement strand
AGCCTGACATTGCCTTTGCCGGATGGGCGGCAAATTCCGGTTAAGGCGCTTGAGACAGAAGTATTGCCTAAGCCATTGGCTGAAAAATACCCTGAGATTAAAACCTATCGACTACTCGCTGACAAACTCATTTTTTCCGGACGGATTGAGGTTAGTCCACAAGGCTTTCATGGCATGGTGCAACTGCAGTCGGGCGAGCTTATTTTTATTGACCCCGCAAATAGCCGGACAGATGTTTATGCGAGTTATCATAAAAAAGACCAGAATCAAAATGATGCGCATCCGCATCAATGTTTGTTGACCGGGGAAGACAATAAGAAATCTCAATTCAGCTCCGTGAGCGCTGTTTCTGATAAGATTGTTTTAGCAGGGAAATCACAAAGAGATAGCTCCAGATCAGCTGAGCAACTGCTTCAATATCGCATCGCCATCGCGGCAACCGGCGAATACACGCGCATCAAGGGAGGCAAAAGCGCTGCATTAAGTGCGATTGTCTCCACTCTGAATCGCGTCAATCAAGTCTATGAACAGGATCTGGGCATTCATTTGACGCTGGTTGATAACAACGACGCCATCATTTTTGTCGATCCTGATAGCGACCCCTATCAGGGCGATTCATATGACATGATTGTGCAGAACCAGACGACCATTGACCGCATTATCGGCAATGGCAATTACGATATAGGCCACCTGTTCGCCACCAAAGGCGGCGGCCTCGCGACTATCGGTAGCGTCTGTCAGGGCGGTTCCAAGGCAAGGGGCGTTTCTGGTACTTCAAATCCGGGCAATGATGCTTTCAGTCTGGATTTTGTTGCTCATGAAATTGCGCATCAGTTGGGCGCAACCCACACGTTTAACAGCCAGCAAGGGCTGTGCTCCGGCAGGACCCGCACCGACCAGACTGCCTATGAGCCAGGCAGTGGTTCCACCATCATGTCTTACGCTGGCATTTGCGGTAGCGACAATTTGCAGGCGCATGCGGACAGCATGTTTCATATTGGCAGTATTGAACAAATCAGGCAGTTCACCCAGAATGGCGCAGGAAGCCGCTGTGGTATTCGTTCACAGATAGCGAATGACTCGCCACGCCCGGATGCAGGTCGAGATTATACGATTCCCGCGAATACGCCTTTTGAATTAAAAGGTACGGCAAGCGACCCGGATGGCGACAGATTGATTTACGCCTGGGAGCAGATGGATGCGGGCAGCGCATCGTCAGCCTATGAGGACAAGGGCAACAACGCCTTGTTCAGGGTGCGTTTGCCTACTGCTTCCAAAAACAGGGTTTTCCCTGCTCTGGATAATCTGCTTTATCAGCGCACCAGCAAGGGTGAGATACTGCCGGTCAGGGAAAGGATTATGCGTTTTCGTTTTGTGGCGCAGGATGGTCACAATGCGGCGCAAAGCGACGAAATGCAGGTTCACATTAAACGCACAGGAAGCCGTTTTGCGCTTAACTTGCCGCGCAGTCATTATACCCTGGGCAGAGATTACCGGATTAGCTGGAATGTGGCGAACACCGACCGCGCGCCTATCTATTGCGACAACGTCGATATCAGCATCTCCACCAATGGCGGTTATGATTATGAATTGCTGGAACAAGGCGTCGCCAATACGGGCGAAGCACAGGTCTATCTGCCGACAACGCTGGATCAAACCGACCGCGCGCGTTTCAAGCTGAGTTGCAGCAACAATATCTTTTTTGCTATCTCTTATCGTAATTTCACATTAACTCTGAATGACTGGGAGGACGCACCTGAGCCTGGCCCTGAACCGGATTTAAACGATCGTTCTTCTAGCGCGTCGGGCGCTTCCCAGGGCGGCGTATCAAGTAGTCAATCGCAATCTACGGTCAGTGCTGGCGGTGGTTCTTTTAACCTCTCATGGCTAATTTTGTTAAGCATACTGGGGATAATGCAGGGGAGAATGCGAGGGATAATGAGGCTGAGTAAAAACGCGTCTTATTTCGGGCGCTAATTCTGCAAAGTGCTGAAGGGCGCATATGATTGCTTTGGAACTTTGCTGTTAAATCGTGTCATAATGAGTGAAACATTAAAACACGAGAGTCAATGTGAAAAAAATTATACTTTCGGCAGGTTTTCTGAGCCTGCTGTTCTCCGCCCAGCTCGTTTCGGCTGAATCGCTATGGCGGGATATCACACCATCTTCTGCTGCTGCTTCTACTGCTGCATCTTCTACTACTTCTAGTCACTTAAAGAACAAAAGCGCGTTTAAAAATGCGACTTCCGACAATAAATTAACGCATTTTCGCGGATTGTCGTTAAACGAGTCTTTAATGAAGGCGCGATTGCAGATGACTGTAACAGCCCCGCAAGCTGGCTCAGTAAATGCTTCACAAAGCACGCGCAATCAGGCGCGATCTTCATCTCAAAATCCTGCGAAGCCAGTGATCACTATTCCTTTGCCGGATGGCGAAACAGTCAGCATTCAGCTTGAAGAAAACCATGTAATGTCGCCTGAACTTGCGGCAAAACATCCCGAAATTAAAACCTGGGATGCGCGCGGCGTTGATGATCCGCGCATCAGCGGCGTTGTGGATATGACAAGTTATGGTTTCCACGCGATGTTGAGTCTGCCGGATGGCGATACGGTGTTCGTTGAACGCGCCAATAAGGATTCCAGTGCGCTGTATAACAGTTTTTCGCGGCGCGACAATCGGGATAGCTTCGTACAGCCATTCAAGTGTTTGTTGCATGACAATCCTTTGTCGAATCATCTGGCGACTTCCCATCAGATGGAAAAAATGGCCGCAAGGCGGGCGCTTTCAAAAATAACTTATCGTCTTGCTGTGGCGGCAACCGGCGAATATACCCAATATCATGGCGGTGTAAATAATGCGCTAAGCGCCATTGTAAGCACCATCAACCGCGTCAATGAAGTGAATGAGCGCGATCTGTCGATCCGTTTTCAGCTGATCCCGAATGAGGACCGGATTATCTATACCAATCCGGATACCGACCCCTATACCAATAACGACGCCGAGGCGATGATTGATGAAAATATTGTCAATTTAAGATTCACCCTGGGCAGTTCACAGTACGATATTGGGCATGTCTTTACTCAGGGCAATCCATCGGGTCTTGCTTTACTTGGCTCTGCCTGTGATGACCAGACTGTAATTGGAGCCAAGGCGGGCGGCGTGACGGGATCGCCTTCGCCCAATGGCGATGCCTTTGATCTTGATTTTGTGACTCATGAACTCGGGCACCAGATTGGCGGAAAGCATACCTTCAATAGCACCACCTTAAGCTGTGGCGGCGGCAATAGAACCCCCGATTCCGCCGTCGAGCCGGGTAGCGGCAGTACTATCATGGCGTATGCCGGAATCTGCGGCAAGAATGACTTACAAAAGCATTCGGATGATTATTACCATACCAAAAGTGTCCAGGAAATACTGGAATATACACGCAACAACTCCATCGGCCGTTCCTGTGGTAGCCATTTTTCTGTATCAAACAATGACCCTGTGCCAGATGCGAAGCAGGATACGGTGATACCGGCCTTGACGCCATTTATTCTTAAAGGTTCTGCTTCTGATCCGGATGGCGATGCGCTTGGCTATGTCTGGGATCAGATGGATACTGGAACCGCATCGGATGTTGATGTGGATACCGGCGATAATGCGCTGATTCGCAGTTGGCCGCCATCGTCTTCTCCGGTTCGTTATGTTCCAAGGCTGATAGATTTATTTAGTGGGCGGCGCGTGCGTGGAGAACATTTGCCGGAAGGAACGCGCCTGTTAAATTTTGATTTTACGGTGAGAGACGGATTTGGCGGCATTGAGGCGGATGAGCTTCTGATTCGCGTTTCCGGAACCGGCAGGCCTTTCGAGTTGACCTCGCATGGGGTAAGCCGCAACCTTGGCGTGCGTCAGCAAACCAGGGTGAGTTGGGATGTGGCGGGAACCCGTTCATCGCCGATCAATTGTGATTCTGTCAATATTGACTTGCTTCAATCCAGTGGCCAGAGCATCAGATTAAAGAGCGATACAAGCAATGACGGCGTAGAAACTGTCACCATTCCAGATAATGCATTTGGACTATCCAAAGTGCGTATGATGGTTTCCTGTCGCCGTCCGGCCTCGACATTTTTTAATATTTCATCGGCTGATCTGCGCATTGTTGCAGAGGGGCAGGGTGAGGCTGATTCAACTAATAATAACGGCGGTGGATCTGGAGGCGGATCTGGAGGCGGCGGCAGTGAAGATTCCGGCGGCGGAGGCGGTTCTTTGAACATATTGTTCCTGCTGACTCTGATGTTATTGTTAATCGCGCAGCGCCGATACAAAAACAGTTTGGTTTTAAGAAAAAACGGGGAAATGATTTAATGAAAAAAGTCAGCTTTATTCTTGATAAACTTCTCAACAAGAAGCGGATCGTGTTGCTTACAGCAATCAGTTCCCTGATGACAGCCTGTGTCGCGGCTCCTGAAAAAGAATCCGTGATTCGTTCGGGTTCAATCAATCAGACTCAGACGAATAATTCAACTGAATCCATGAAACAACGCGAGGAACAGCGTTATGCGCGCCTGCTAAGTGAACTACAGCGTCGTAATGCAGCACAGGACGCAAGACAGCGTATCGCCAAGGGCGAGCATTTTGTGCTTGGTTATCAGTCTGGGCGCGGCGGCCTTAAAATCCCGGGTCTCAAGCCTGAGCAAAACCGTTGCCAGGTGCAACAGCTAAGCGGCATGGGCGACATGCTGTATGGGGACAACCATTTGCGCTACCGCGTGGCTTTGCGCCATTACGCCAATCAGTTTAATCAGGTCATGCTGCCGTATTGT
Organism: Thiotrichaceae bacterium; assembly: GCA_024762625.1. Classification (GTDB taxonomy): domain Bacteria; phylum Pseudomonadota; class Gammaproteobacteria; order Thiotrichales; family Thiotrichaceae; genus Cocleimonas. The sequence continues at coordinate 740 of JANTHA010000150.1, read as the reverse complement.
CGGTAGCATTTGCTGGTTTTAAATTAAGTCAGGGCTATTGTCAGACCTTACTGGTGTTGCTGATAATTTCTTTTTTTCTTCCGCTTGCTTGCCAGGCGTGTAAATCGTAAGTTTGGCGGAAAGATCATTATTAATAGAGATGCCCTCTACTCATAGATCCCGTGTTCGCGGGTTGACTGGAATTCGATATCCGGCCATTTTTCCATCGCCATTTGCAGGTTGACCCGCGTTGGCGCTATATAAACCAGTTCGCCGGCGTGATCCAGCGCCAGGTTGGCCTCGGCTTTGTTCCTGAATTCAGCCAGCATTTTTTCGTCATTGCAGGCGATCCAGCGTGCAGTTTGTACATTGACAGGCTCAAACTGGCAATCCACCTTGTATTCATCCTTGAGTCGTTGCGCCACTACTTCAAACTGCAGTACGCCGACTGCGCCCAGGATCAGGTCGTTATTTCTCAACGGTTTGTAAAGCTGGGTCGCGCCTTCCTCACACAACTGGCTGAGACCCTTTTGTAGCTGCTTCATTTTAAGCGGATCTTTAAGCTGTGCGCGGCGGAATAACTCGGGCGCAAAGTTGGGAATCCCGGTAAAGTAAAGTTCTTCGCCTTCGGTGAAGGTGTCGCCGATGCGAATGGTGCCGTGGTTGTGTACGCCGATAATGTCGCCGGGGTAAGCAGTGTCCACATGGCCGCGATCCGCCGCCATAAACGTGAGCGCATCGGGAATTTTAACATCCTTGTT
>JANTHA010000149.1 GCA_024762625.1 Thiotrichaceae bacterium | reverse complement strand
TATGGCCGGCAGATTTCAGTGATCGGGATGCCTTGATGTGAAAAACCAAGATGTTTTTGCTGTTATTATGTCTCTGGCATCGATCCGTTTTTTCAGGCTTTAACGATTAAATCACGTAACTGTTTAATTTCATCTCGCACCTGGGCGGCTTCTTCAAACTCCAGATCCTTGGCGTGCTGGTACATTTTCTTTTCCAGCCGGGTGATTTCCTTAAGCGCCTTTTGTGGCGTCATGTCGGCGTAGGATGTCGGCGTCTCGGCAACCTTATCCAGTTTTTGACGGCTTCTGCCGCGTATTGAGCTGCCATAAGCGCCTTCCATGATGTCGGGAACGCTTTTGGCGATGCTGATTGGCGTAATCTTATGTTCCTTGTTGTAGGCGATCTGTTTGGCGCGGCGTCGTTCGGTTTCGTTGATTGCGGCCTGCATGGATTTGGTGACAGTATCAGCATACAGGATGGCCTTGCCCTTGGCGTTGCGCGCGGCGCGACCAATCGTCTGGATCAGTGAGCGTTCGGAGCGCAGAAAGCCTTCCTTGTCGGCGTCGAGGATGGCAACCAGCGAAACTTCCGGCATGTCCAGGCCTTCTCGTAAAAGATTGATGCCGACCAGTGCATCAAACTCGCCGAGGCGCAGGTCGCGGATGATTTCGACGCGCTCCACGGTGTCGATATCGGAATGCAGGTAGCGCACCCGTTTGCCATGCTCCAGCAGATAATCGGTGAGGTCCTCGGCCATACGTTTGGTGAGCGTGGTGATCAATACGCGCTCATTGCGGGCGGCGCGTTCCGTAATTTCCGACATCACGTCATCAACCTGGGTAGCGACCGGTCGCACCTCTATTTCAGGATCAAGCAGTCCGGTGGGGCGCACCAGTTGTTCGACGATATTGTCCGAATGCTTCATTTCATAGTCGCCAGGCGTCGCCGACACATAAATTACCTGTGGAACCAGCTTTTCAAATTCTTCAAACCTCAAAGGGCGGTTATCCAGCGCCGAAGGCAGGCGGAAACCATATTCAACCAGGTTGCTTTTGCGCGAGAAATCGCCTTTGTACATGGCGCCGATCTGTGGCACGGTGACATGCGATTCGTCGATGATGAACAGCGCATTATCCGGCAAATAATCCAGCAGACAGGGCGGCGGTGCGCCGGAGGGGCGTCCTGACAGGTAGCGCGAGTAGTTTTCAATGCCGGAACAATAACCAACCTCGACGATCATTTCGATATCGTAGCGGGTGCGCTCTTCCAGCCGTTGCGCTTCAACCAGTCGATTGGCGTCGCGCAGTTCCTCAAGTCGCTCAGCCAGCTCCACCTTGATCTGTTCCACTGCATTGAGCATGATTTCGCGAGGCGTCACATAATGTGTTTTTGGGTAGATGGTCAGCCTCGGAACCTTGCGTAATACTTCGCCGGTGAGCGGGTCAAAATAGCTAAGTTGCTCGACTTCATCATCAAACAGCTCAATGCGCACCGCCTCGATATCGGAATCCGCCGGGTGTACATCAATCACATCGCCGCGCACGCGGTAGGTTCCGCGCGCCAGTTCGACATCATTGCGGGTATATTGCAATTCGGTCAGGCGATGCAGAATGGCGCGCTGGTCTATTTTTTCACCACGATCCAGGTGCAGCATCATTTTCAGATAGGATTCGGGATCGCCGAGGCCATAGATTGCCGATACAGTGGCGATGATGATGGTGTCGCGCCCCTCAAACAGGGCCTTGGTCGCTGAAAGCCGCATTTGTTCGATATGATCATTGATAGAAGCGTCTTTTTCGATGTAAATATCGGAAGCAGGCACATAGGCTTCCGGCTGGTAATAATCGTAGTAGGAGACAAAATACTCCACTGAATTGTTTGGAAAAAATTCTTTCATTTCGCCATAAAGCTGAGCCGCCAGCGTCTTGTTATGCGCCATGATAATGGTGGGTCGCTGGGTTTGCGCGATAATATTCGCCATGGTGAAAGTTTTTCCGGAGCCGGTTACGCCTAGCAGTGTCTGGTGCAGCAGGCCGTCATTGAGTCCTTCCGCGAGTGATTTAATGGCGTCGGGCTGATCGCCCGCTGGTTCAAAAGGTAGTTTTAGATCGTAGATATTTTTCATCGGCTGCCTGATTTTTTTTCTTTACTCGAAATGGGAATGGAGTATATTCCGAAAATATCATTAAACTGGTTTTTTTTCATGAGTATTCAACTTTCCAATCGCGTACAGCGCGTTAAACCTTCTCCAACCCTGGCTATCAGCGCGCTTGCCCAGAAACTCAAGGCCGAGGGCAGGGATGTAATCAATCTGGGCGTAGGCGAACCCGATTTTCCTACGCCAGCGCATATCAAACAGGCAGGTATAGAGGCGATTCAGGACAATAAAACCGGCTATACCGCGGTGGATGGCATACCCGAACTAAAAAGCGCGATTATCCACAAGTTCAAACGCGATAACGGTCTGGACTATCAACCTGATCAGATTCTGGTTTCCTGCGGTGGCAAGCAAAGCTCCTCGAATCTTTATCAGGCGCTGCTGAATGAGGGCGATGAGGTGATTATACCGTCGCCATACTGGGTGTCCTATCCTGATATGGTTTTGCTCGCAGGCGGCGTCCCCGTGATCGTGGAAGCAGGACAGGAAAGCGGCTTTAAGCTGACAGCCAGTATGCTGGAACAGGCGATCACAGATAAAACTCGCCTGTTTGTTATCAACAGTCCATCCAACCCGACCGGCGTTGCCTATAGCCTCGAAGAACTGGCTGCGCTGGGCGACGTGTTGCTCAAGCATCCGGATATCGTTATCGCCACCGATGATATGTATGAGTTGATTTTGTTTGATAACCTCACGGCGGGTCGCAACACCTTTGTCAATATATTGAACGCGACGCCTGAGCTGTATGATCGCACGGTGGTGATGAACGGCGTTTCCAAAGCCTATGCGATGACTGGCTGGCGCATTGGCTATGCGGCGGGGCCAGCCGACCTGATTAAAGGCATGAAAAAAATACAGGGACAAAGCACCTCCAACCCGACCTCCATTTCACAATGGGCGGCGGTGGAAGCGCTTAACGGCGACCAGAGCTGTATCCGGCCGATGCTGGAAGCCTTCAAGGAACGGCATGATTATCTGGTCGAGGCCTTAAACGCCATTGATGGCGTGGATTGTCTGCCATCCGATGGGACATTTTATAGTTTTCCAAATGTCGAAAAACTGATCAAGCGTTTAGACGGAGTAACAAATGATTCAGAACTGGCTTCCAATTTGCTGGATAAAAAAGGCGTAGCGCTGGTTCCGGGAAGCGCCTTTGGACTGGCGGGACATATCCGTTTGTCCTATGCAACCAGCATGGAGAATCTGAAGAAGGCGGTGGCGGCGATTGCTTCGCTTTAAAATAAACAACCCCGCCGCAAGCGGACGGGGTATTGTTAGAAGATTGTGAGCTGGTGGTTTTCATGAAGCTTTGTATACTCTTTACCTTGATCTTTCACATAGGTGCTTATCATCTTTTCATTTCCATGCTTTCCTACTGTGCTTACAAAATAGCCATCAGTCCAAAACTCACCTCCCCATAGTTGCTTCTTCACATAAGGGCATTTTCTAAATATTTCTCGTGCACTCAAACTTTTTATTATCGTTACTAACTTTGTAACACTATAAGTCGGTACAGACTGAACTAGAAAATGGACATGATCATCATCACCGTTGTAAGCATTAAATCACGCTTATTCCCCGTAACGCAGAAAGATAACGTAATGCAATCCTCACTGTTAATGGTAAACCAAATTGGCCCACTACACGCCGCCGAGTTTTGCCGCCGACAGGGGATCAGCGCAAAACATTTCGGCAGGCGTAAGGCGACGTATCTGCGCCTTACGATGCGCCTGAGATGCCTTACGCCTTTGTGGCAATAAAGCCCCTGTGCAGGCAATATCGGCCATCGCTCTTGATCTGCATTACAAAAACGCCCGCCTGCAGATTTCCCCGAATATCAGTCCCGCCTGGCTGGCTGAATGACCGGGGTTGCTGTCATGAAGATGTTTGTTGACGCACCTGCCATTTACCTGCACCGCGACCCGGTGGATTTTCGCAAGGCGGTCAACGGCCTGACCCTGATCGTTGAACAGCATATGGCGCTGCCGCCTTTTCCGGAGCCCTGTTTATCTTTTGCAACAAGGCCGGGGCCAAGGTCGAGGTGTTGTACTGGGATAAAACCGGTTTTTGACTGTGGCACAAGCGCCTGGAAAAAGAGCGTTTCAAATGGCCGCGCGAACACGCTCAGGGTTATGAATCTACCCGAAGCGCAGTGGCGCTCGCTGTTGTCCGGCTACGTTATCATGGGTCATCAGCCGTTGACCTTTTTGTCCATTTCCGGTTGATTCTTTTCAGGTTTTTGTTCTGTTTCGGAGCCGTTTTCTGGTAAAATAAACTCCATGAAAACGGCCTCGAAACCCTCGTCCGGCGGCCCCGGAGAACTGCAATCCATGATACTTGGTTTGCAGCAGAAACTGGTCGACAAGGAAAGGCTTCTCAAGCGGAAAACAGCCAGTTTCAAGCGAGCCATTTTTGGCAAAGATACTTCCAAAAGTATCAGTATCAAAACTAATGGGGACAGTAAAAGGTAGAACAGCATTACAGATAATTAGGCCAATTATGGATTTAAAAACCAAAAGGAATAGCTTTTTTAAAGGCAAAGGACTTGCCCTAAAGAGCTTTGATCCAAAGGGCTTAGTAAAAAAGGGTTGTTTTCAGCGCAGATATATTTCAGTAATATCAGGTCTGAAATGCCCCAACTCTTGGGAAACCACTTCCAGCGCATATTCCCTAGTCAGTCCTTGTGATCTAAGCTCATCCATACGTTCCTGTGCGTATGAATGTCTTAATCCATGCGCACCATTGCTCCAGCCAAGGAGTTGCTGGCTGGAATATGAAAATGACTGGCTCCAGTTGCGCCCTGCTTGTATGTCATAGTGCTGTTGGTAGTGAATATTACGATCTATTACCTCTCTTGGCTGTTCCAGTCTTCTGTCTTCAAGACGTTGTGCCAGGTTATCTGGAATCATGACTTCTCTGACTAATCCACCTTTGCCAATAACACTATAAAGCTGTCCCTCTCGATGCATGAATTTTTCATCCAATGGTTCTTTATTTTGGCGAATATCGGAAGGTTGTTCTTCAATGGGTAACAGTGTAATTAGCTCTTTTGCACGTAAGCCTGCGGCATAGGCTATTTGTGTAGAGAGTGCATTTTGTTCTCTTTGATTGTCTGCAATGGCTTGGGTTTGTTCCAGTGTATATGATCTAGAGGTGAGGATCTGCTGATGTTCTGATTTAACGACACTTAGAGTTTCACCCTCTGATAGTTTGCCCGTGACATGACGGAACATCGACTGGATAGCTTGACGTTCAATATCGAGGCTTTTCTGTCCCACTTCTTCGGCTCTCTGTTCCAGGTATGAAATCGCTCGTTCATGATCAAGGTCTCGAAGGTGTTGGCCTTGGTTGACCATGGCTGTAGCAACATTTTTTAGCGCCTGTTCGTAGTTTCTGACTGTTCCAACGCTTTTGATAT
>JANTHA010000148.1 GCA_024762625.1 Thiotrichaceae bacterium | reverse complement strand
GGTATTTAACTCAAATTTATACGAAAAATCAAAGCCGATAAACCTAATTATTTTTATTAAGTAGATTTAAATTATTGAGAATTCTCAAATTAATCAGAGAGGTCTCGCAGGGAAAATTTATTTTCAATAATTTTCAATGGTATAGGGGTCGGCAATCCAGAAACCGATTCATTCCATCAAGGATCAAAATTCAAAAAAACGCCAGAAGAATGCGCAAAAAATATTTACTGCTTAACGCGTCTAAGCTGTAAAAAACTATTCGGGCTTAACGTTCTCTTCTGATTTTTTCACTAAGCGCTCAGTTTTTGTTTGAGTATCTCATTGACCTGCGCCGGATTGGCCTTGCCTTTCGAGGCTTTCATCACCTGGCCGACGAAGAATCCGAATACCTTTTCCTTGCCGGAGCGGTATTGCTCTACCTGAGCCGCATTATTGGCGATAATCTCGTCGATCATCGCTTCGATTGCGCCGCTGTCGGTAATCTGTTTCAGTCCTTTGTTTTCAATGATCTCATCAGCGGTTTTTCCTTCGCCGTCCCATAGCGCCTGGAATACTTCCTTGGCTATTTTACCCGAGATAGTCTTGTCGGCGATGCGCTGAATCAGTCCTGTCAGCATATCAGCGTTCAATGGCGACTGGCTGATATCAAGATCATCATTATTGAGGTGGCTGGATAACTCTCCAATCACCCAGTTGGCCGACAGCTTGTACTCGCCGCTGCCTGTAGCGACGCTTTCAAAATAATCCGCCACAGCGCGACTTGCTGTCAAAACCCCGGCGTCATAGTCGCTGAGTTCGTATTTCTCGATAAAGCGCTGATATTTTGCCGCGGGTAATTCCGGCAGAGCGGCGCGCACTTCTTCGATGAATTCATCCGTGATCTCAACCGGCAATAAATCCGGGTCGGGGAAATAGCGGTAATCGTTGGCCTCTTCCTTGGAGCGCATTGAACGTGTTTCGTTTTTATCCGGGTCGTAAAGCCGGGTTTCCTGCACCACTTCGCCGCCCTCTTCGAGTAGATCAATCTGGCGCTCCACCTCGTAATTGATGGCGCGCTCCACAAAGCGAAAGGAGTTGATGTTTTTAAGCTCGGCGCGCGTGCCGAATTCTTTTTGTCCTTTTGGACGCACCGACACATTGGCGTCGCAGCGAAACGAACCTTCCTGCAAGTTGCCATCATTAATGCCAAGGTATTGCACCAGTTCGTGAATTTTTTTCATATAGGCGACCGCTTCTTTCGCCGATCGCATGTCCGGCTCGGAAACGATTTCCAGCAATGGCGTACCCGAGCGGTTCAGGTCGATGCCCGTCATGCCCGCATAATCCTTGTGTAAGGATTTCCCGGCATCTTGCTCCAGATGGGCGCGGGTTACGCCGATGCGTTTGGTCTCGCCGCTTTCCAGCGTGATGTCTATATGGCCCAGCTCCACGATCGGCTTGTCGAACTGGCTGATCTGGTAGCCCTGCGGCAAATCTGGGTAGAAATAGTTTTTACGCGCAAACACATTGCCGCGGCCGATCGGCGCATCTATCGCGAGGCCAAACATGGTCGCCATGCGCACCGCTTCGCGATTCAGCACCGGCAATACGCCCGGCATCGCCAGATCAACCACATTTGCCTGGGTATTCGGCTCCTGACCATATTCGGTTGAAGAACCTGAGAACAGTTTGGATCTGGTTGAAAGCTGAGCGTGTATTTCCAGCCCGATAACGGTTTCCCATTCCATTTTATTGCTCCCCTGAAAATGACGCGGGCGTTTGCCTATGCCAATCGGTTGCCTGCTGATACTGGTGCGCCAGATTCAGCATTTTGGCTTCTTCAAAATAATTGCCGATAATCTGCAGCCCAACCGGCATGTTATTGCTGGTTCCGGCCGGAACCGACATGCCCGGCAAACCCGCCAGATTCAGCGCGATAGTGTAAATATCAGACAAATACATGCTGATTGGATCATCCGATTTTTCACCAATTTTAAAGGCGGTTTCGGGCGCGACTGGCCCCATAATAACATCCACCTGTTTAAACGCCTGCTTGAAATCATCGCTGATCAAACGGCGTATTTTCTGCGCTTTCAGATAATAAGCGTCATAATAACCGGCAGACAGCGCGTAAGTACCCGTCATGATGCGGCGCTTTACTTCCGCCCCAAAACCTTCGCCACGCGAGCGCATGTACATATCGGTCAGGTCTTTCGGGTCTTCACAACGATAACCGTAACGCACCCCGTCAAAACGCGATAGATTCGAAGACGCCTCGGCGGGCGCAACCACATAATAAGCCGGTATCGCCAGATGGGTATTGGGCAAACTGATGTCTATTATCTCGGCGCCCAGTTTTTTGTATTGCTGCAACGCAGTTTCGATCACGGCGGCAACGCCGCTGTCCAGACCTTCTTCAAAGTATTCTTTTGGCAAGCCGATTCTGAGGCCCTGTAACGGTTCATTCAAATGGGCGGAAAAATCCGGCACGGCAACATCGACGCTGGTTGAATCGCGCTCATCAAAACCGGACATCGCTTCAAGCAGCAAGGCGCAATCCTCTGCGCTTGCGCCAAACGCGCCGCCCTGATCGAGACTGGATGCATAGGCGACCATGCCATAACGCGATACGCGTCCATAGGTCGGTTTGATGCCGGTAACGCCGCTAAATGAAGCTGGCTGGCGAATCGAGCCGCCGGTATCCGTACCCGTGGCGACCGGCGTCAGGCGCGCCGCCACCGCAGCGGCGCTGCCGCCCGAGGAACCGCCCGGTACGCGCTCCAGATCCCAGGGATTTTTGACTGCGCCAAAATAGGAGTTCTCATTGGATGAGCCCATCGCAAACTCATCCATATTGGTCTTGCCCAACATTGGCATACCCGCAGCGTTGAGTTTTTCCACCACGGTAGCGTCATAGGGCGCAATGAAGTTTTCCAGCATTCTGGAGCCACAGGTGGTGAGCACGCCATCGGTGCAAAACAGATCTTTATGCGCCATCGGAATGCCGGTTAGTTTGCCTGCATTGCCGGCGGCAATCTGTTGGTCGGCCGCTTTTGCCATTGCCAACGCCTGTTCTTCGGTAACGCTGATAAAGGCGTTCAGGTCGTCGTTGAATTGCTTGATGCGTTCCAGAAAAAACCGGGTTAATTCAACACTGGAAAATTCACCCGACGCCAAACCTTCCTTCAATTCCTTGAGACTTTTATTAATCATCAGATCAGCCCTTAATCCAGAACCTTGGGCACCAGGAACAGGCCATCCTGTCTGGCGGGCGCATTGCTCATCAGCTTTTCACGATGTTCAATGTCGGTCGTTTCAGTCACCACATCATCGCGCAGTCGCTGCATCGCATGTTGCGGGTGCGCCATCGGCTCAATATCATCGGTTGCGGCGGCGTTCATCTGCTCAACCAGCCCGAATATGCTGGATAAATCCTGCGAGTACTGTTCAATATTTTCTTCCTGTATCGAAATACGCGCAAGGTAGGCGATTTTTTTTACTTCATCGGCTGTCAGAGACATGGTTTTTCCTGTGAAATCACATTTGATCAGGGCGGGAAATTTAACACATAGCCGTCTGACAGGAAATATATAAGACGCCTTATTTTGCGTTTAATTCTTTCGGGCGTAACAGCTGAAACCGCCCGGCTTCGCACATCACCAGCTCTTTCCAGCGCGTTGCTACTTCGATTTTCGCCACATTCGCCGTGGTCATTAATTTGCCATTGGCCTGGCGATGCGCCTGTACCGCGGCTTCTCCGCAAAGATGCGTGAGTAAATTCTCCATCGATGGGTTATGTCCGACCAGCATGACGCTCTCCAGCGTCTCCGGCTGCTGATTCAGGCTATGCAACAGCGTGACCATATAGGCGGCGTAAATATCACGGTTCCAGACAACAGTTTGTGGCGGAATGTCCAGGGCGTCACAATAGATCAGGCAAGTCTGTTTTGCGCGTAGCGCAGGCGAAGCGATGATTTTCCGGGGACGCCAGCCAAGCCGGTTCAATGCCTCTCCCATGCGTTTTGCATCCCGCTCGCCGCGTGCGCTCAGGGGACGTTCAAAATCGCTTGGCGCATCGCTATCCCAGGAGGATTTGGCGTGGCGGGCGAGATAGATGGTTTTTTTGGTCGCAGTCATGCCAAACAGTATACTAAGTCATGCGCCTTTACGGTAGAATCCGCGGGATGAATATTTCCACACTGCTTGATAAAAAAATTCACCAGGCCATGATTGACGCAGGCGCCGACGCCGCATCGCCCGCTGTCATCAAGCCTTCCGCCCGCCCTGAATTTGGCGATTACCAGGCCAATGGCGTGATGGGCGCCGCCAAAAAGCTGGGAATGAATCCGCGCGAACTTGCCAGCAAGGTGCTGGAAAAAATGGATTTATCCGGCATCGCCGCCAAAGTGGAAATCGCCGGTCCGGGTTTTTTGAATATTCATCTGAATAACGACTGGCTCGGCGCACAACTGCAGAATGCGCTGGATTCCGCACAGCTTGGCATCGAAAAAACCAGCGAGCCGCAAACCATAGTAGTGGACTATTCCGGCCCCAACCTCGCCAAGGAAATGCATGTGGGCCATCTGCGCTCCACCATTATCGGCGACGCCGTGGTGCGCGTGCTTGATTTTATCGGCCACAAGGTGATCCGCCAAAACCATGTGGGCGACTGGGGCACGCAATTCGGCATGCTGCTCACCTATCTGGGCGAATTACAGTCATCCGGCGAGGGCGACCTGTCGATGCAGTTATCCGACCTGGAAAAATTCTACCAGGCCGCCAAGATCCGTTTTGACGAAGATGAAGCTTTCGCCAAAACTGCGCGTGAAAATGTCGTCAAACTGCAATCCGGCGACCCGCAGTTTTTACAATTATGGCGGCAATTTATTGACGTCTCGTTGCAACACTGCGACGAGGTCTATCAAGCGCTCAATGTGCTGCTCACGCCGGACGATGTGATGCCCGAAAGCGCCTATAATGACGACCTGCCCAGAGTCGTCGCCGACCTTGACAAGGCAGGACTGCTCACCAAAGATCAGGGCGCGCAATGCGTATTCCTTGAGGAGTTAAAAACCAAAGACGATAAGATAACGCCCATGATCGTGCAAAAATCGGACGGCGGCTATCTGTACGCCACCACCGATCTGGCTGCCCTACGTTATCGAGCCGGCAAACTCGGCATGCAACGCGGACTCTATTTCATTGATGCGCGCCAGAGTCTTCATCTTAAACAGGTCTTTATCGCAGCCAAAAAAGCCGGTTTCGTTCCCGAACAAACCTCGCTGGAGCACATGGCCTTCGGCACCATGATGGGCAAGGGCGGGACGCCGTTTAAAACCCGCGAAGGCGGAACAATCAAATTGATCGACCTGCTCAATGAGGCTCAGGATCGCGCTTTCCAACTGGTCACCCGGAAAAACCCCGATCTGGATGAAGCCAGCCGCCGACAAATCGCCAGAACCGTGGGCATCGGCGCGGTTAAATACGCCGACCTCAGCAAAAACCGCACATCAGACTACATTTTCGACTGGGACAGCATGCTCAGCTTCGAAGGCAATACTGCGCCCTATCTGCAATACGCTTATGCGCGCATCCAGAGCATCTTCCGC
>JANTHA010000147.1 GCA_024762625.1 Thiotrichaceae bacterium | reverse complement strand
TAATTCGGGCGAGTATAAATTGATGGGTCTTGCGCCTTATGGAGAACCGAAATACGTTGATCTGATTCTGGATAATCTGCTCGATTTGAAAGCAGACGGAACATTCCGGCTCAACATGCGCTATTTTAATTACGCAACAGGCCTGACCATGACTAATAAACGCTTTGCTGGACTGTTTGGTTCGCCGGCGCGTAAGCCGGAATCACAGTTAAGCCAGAAGGAAATGGATATTGCGCGTTCCATCCAGCAGGTAACCGAAGAAGTCGTGCTGCGCCTGGCCAGAACAGTACATAAGGAAAGCGGTATGGATGCTTTGTGTCTGGCGGGCGGCGTGGCATTGAATTGCGTATCCAACGGGCGTTTATTGCGAGAGGGGCCATTTAATACTATCTGGATTCAACCGGCAGCAGGCGATGCGGGCGGCGCGGTGGGCGCGGCCTTGTCTGCGTATCATGAATATCTGGAAAAGCCCCGCAAGCTTGAGCAGCCCGATGCAATGAAAGGCGCTTACCTCGGGCCGTCTTATCATGCCGATCAAATCAAACAGACGCTGGACGGGATGAATGCGGTTTACAGTGAAGTTGAAGACGATGAGCTGTTTCCCCGACTGGCCGAAATACTGGATGAAGAAAACGTGGTTGGCTGGTTTCAGGGACGTATGGAATTTGGTCCGCGTTCACTAGGGGCGCGCTCCATCATAGGCGATGCGCGCAGTCAGAAAATGCAATCGGTGATGAACCTTAAAATCAAGTATCGCGAATCGTTTCGGCCGTTTGCGCCCGTGGTAAAATATGACAAGGTTTCCGACTGGTTTGAACATCAAGGCCCTAGTCCCTATATGTTGATTGTCGCCGAGGTGAAAAAAGACAAGCGTATTCCGATGACGGATGAGCAAAAGAAACTGTTTGGTATTGACAAGCTGAATGTGCCGCGCTCCCGTATTCCGGCGGTGACGCATGTTGATTATTCGGCGCGCGTGCAAACGGTGCATCCGGAGACCAACCCGCGCTTTTATCGCTTGTTAGACGCCTTTGAGCAGCGAACTGATTGTCCGGTTCTGGTAAATACGTCATTTAATGTACGTGGCGAGCCGATTGTTAATACGCCTGAAGACGCCTATCGCTGTTTCATGCGCACCGAAATGGATTATCTGGTGATCGAAAATTTTGTAATCAAAAAAAGCGACCAGCCTGAATGGCGAGAAAAGGCGGACTGGCGTGATGAATTTGCACTGGATTAAGGACAAGGCAAACAATGAGTAAAAAAACCACAACCGCCAATGATCAAAAAAACAGTTTGAGAACGTTTGGTTTTATTATGGCCGGCATGATCCTGTTGATATTTGGTCTGCTGTTCCCCTGGTTGTTTGGCGATGGCGCAACAAGTTTTACGAACTTGCCAAAGTGGCCGTTTATTGTCGCGATCCTGTTTGTCCTGCCTGCTGTGTTTTATCCGCAATTGTTGGCGCCGGTTAATCGCATCTGGTTAAAAGTAGGTCATATTCTGGGCTGGATAAATAGCCGGATTATTCTGGGTATTATGTTTTTTTTAATCCTGTTGCCAATCGGTTTGCTTTTGAAGTTATTCGGCAAGGACAGTATGGACAGGAAATTGAATAAGCACCTGGCCAGCTATCGTAAGTTAAGTAAATATCGCGACAAACAACATTTGGAGAGGCCGTTTTAGCGCGGCTTATTAACCATGATTGATTTATTAAAAGACCTCTGGGCGTTCATGAAAGAACGCAAAAAATTCTGGCTGTTGCCCATTATTGTGTTGATGGTGCTATTAGGCGCATTGCTCGTATTTGCGCAGGGTTCCGCGATTGCGCCGTTTATCTATACCTTGTTTTAGGTCTTCGCATGAAAAACCTGGCGGGCAACTTATTACTATTGTTCTTTAGTTTTGCTGTCGTGTTTGTCATTGGAGAAGTCGCGAGCCGCTTTATTGCGCCAATATCTCCCGGCCCAGCTATTCTGGATTTGCAGGGAAACAGGTTAACAGCCAGTTATATATCGCCTGGGCAATCATTTCGCATAACAACGCCGGATTTTGATGCGGTAACCTCAATTACGGCGGATGGCTATCGTGCGCCAGAAGCTAAAGAAAACCCGGAAATAATTTTTATTGGCGATTCATTTACCTATGCCCAGGGAGTAGAGGATCAGCAGACCTTTCCCGCGATCTATTGCAAAGCCAAACGTATGGATTGCGCCAATCTCGCAGTTCCTGGCGCCAGCACGCTCTATGAAATTGATCGACTGGAGCGCTTTTTAAGAAAAAAACGATGGTCGCCAAATTTTGTTGATTTGTTCTTTTTTACGGGCAATGATTTTAGCGACAATTTGCAGGCCGCTGAACGACGCAGCCAGGGAAAGGACATTGCGCCGCTGGAAGTCTCTCCCGCTGCACAAGCTAAAAAGGGATTATTTCAACGTATTATCGAAACCGGCCTGTATTATTCAAACCTGTTGAGAGTGGCGTATTATAAAGTGTTGCCCATGTTACGTGATAATCCGCAGCAATCGGAAGACGCCTTGAATAAAGCATTGAAAATAACCCGCAGCGAGTTTTTGCGACTTGATGAACTCAGCAATATCTATGCGTTTTCCTATCGCATTTTTATTGTGTTTCCACAACACGAAATTGAGCAGGGGGTGGATAAAAAAATCGCCGAAAGAATACAGTCGATATCGCCTGCGCCCGTGATTCCGCTAGGCGACCTGTTCAGGGATGATCCTGGAAAATATTATTTCCCAACAGATGGTCATTTCAGTGTGGCGGGTAATAAAAAACTGGCGGAGTTTTTGTTGCAGAATTATTATTGATCATCAGAATCTATTGGAATGATTATGTTCTTTTTCAGGGAGCTATTTCCAAGCTAAAATCAAACTTGCGGAACTCGAACGAATACCGTGAATTAATTGTAAGGCATGACTGTCAACCAGCTGTTACACTGCTACGCTACGACAATTAGCGGAATACCCTAATGAAGAAAAATAAGAGTACCTTGCAGAAATCAGCACTTTATTTTGCGGGCGCAAGTTTTATTGCATCTGTTGGTAGCGTGATTTTCCTTCTTTTAAAATTGGATACTGTAGGTTGGGAGAGTCCTGTATCTGCAAGCCTACTTGCTTCCTCGTTCTTTTTTGCGTTTGTAGGTCTGGTTCTTGTTGTTATTGGTACTGCCGATATTCCCAGTTTTAAGATTGGTAGTGATTCCGATTGATTGGCTTGTAGGTCAATATTTAATTCTACGAGCTTTCTCCCAAGATACTCAATGAGGAGATGGTTTTATTACCTTATTCTCAAGATAACCCACCAATCCTTCATACTGTGCCATAACTTGCTCTTTTGTTGCTGGCTTTTCTAGTATGGATTGCACTCATTCACTTGATGTATAAAGTTTTATTGGCGTGGCTGTTACTTTTTTAATATTACTTCCAGGCATGGTCGTAAGCAAAAAAAAACCGGAACCAAAGCTGGTTCCGGTTTTTTATAGCGTTAAGCTCAAGCCAGTTAATTGACTGAACTTACTTTAACTATATTAAAACGCCGCATCTACACCACAATAAATGTCAATGAAGGTTTCTGCAGAACCTGTTCCGTTGGTGGCGATTAATTTGCCAAACCAGCCAAAACCGCCAATGGCAACCAGGTCGCCGACAATCGGACCGGATGGCGCGCCAGAACAATCGCTGATTGTTAGTATGCCTGTTGCAGAATCCAGACTTACTTGCGGAGGAACTGGTCCTCCTTCTACATCTTCCTGCAGTTGCCATGAGGTGACAGCGCCGCCGCTATTATAGATATTCAGGTCAAAAACGCCTCCGTTCGCTGTGTATATGGAGACAAAATTGTCCAGCACCGGAGGCGGTTCATTCGAGGATACCGAATAATTGATTGTAATCGTATCAGTCGTTGCATCGCTGTCTGTCGCCTGGATCACGGCGCTGTATTCACCCGCCATTGTAGGAATGCCGACGATTTCAGCGCGCACTGCGTTAACCGCATTTAGCGATAGACCTGGTGGCAAGGAGCCCGACAAAATGCTGTAACTGACAGTTGTCTCAAAGGTTGAAGGTTGTAGCTGAACCTTGCTGGCCGGGAAGCCGATAAAGGCTGGCACATCGAGAACATCTGCGGTAGCAGGCGGCGTTGAAATGATATTCAGCGGCCCCGCTACTGGCGAGACGAGGTCAATCGCGACTGTGCTATTAGGCGCTGCATTCACACACTGTTCCAGCGTGGTTCCGGTTGAACCGTTGTCAAAGTTGATTTCAGCCCAGAAACACACTTCTCCATTGCTAGGAATGTTCAAAGGAGAGGTTGGAGTGCCAATTGCAATCACCGTATCCACCGTGTTCGGGCGAAAACCAATATTTGCAGTTGTGCGCGCCTTCACAAGCGCTGTGCCGGAATCCGGCCCAAACACCGTGACAATCGCCTTGGCGGCATTCATGCTGACATCACAGTTCCACCAGGTGAAATGAGAAACAACCGCCTCCATCGCCAGCCCGGTTGGCGAGGCTGCAGAAGCAACCACGACGCCAGATCCTTCCTGAGTCCATATGCCGCTATTTTCATCCAGCGACCATAAAGGAATGTCGTCGTTGACTTGTATTGCCGTTCCATCCTGGTAGGTGTCAATGTAAATCGGAATCTGAACCGTTGCAGTTGCTCCGTTAGCGCTATCCAGCTGTAACGGATTGCCACCCTGTGTAAATTCAAACTCGACCGTTCCAAAACTGATGATGGGGTCAACCGAACCATCCGCCAGCGTTCCACTGAACTCTCCCGGAAATGCCGCCAGAGTCGATGGGTTTGAGACATCAACCGGGGTGATCGTCAGATCAATGGGTCCGCTAACCGGATTTCCGTTTGCATCGACAAAACTGCCTGCCGCGACATTGACCTGCGCGCCGTCCGCGCCACTGAGGGTAGCGCCTGCGCCAGCATCAAACTGCTGGCTTGCACCCCGCGCAATCATGGTGATATCAAGGAATACATTACCATTTTCAACTGGCGTTCTAACCGGTACAACTTGGTTGGCAAAACCCGGAGCGCTAAGCAGCAGAACAAAATCAGATTCTGCGGTGAGTTCGACTGGCAAACTATTCACGCTGGTCTCTATGGAGCCTCCAGAGAGCACCTTAATGTCAAGATTAGGAACCGCTCCGCCCTCAGGCGTAGTTACTCTGCCGGAAATGGTGGAGGTTGGAGCAGCCGGTAGTTGCACCGTCACATTGACCGAGTCGCTGGCAATCAGTTCGCCATCATCATCGCTAACGCTTAAGGTGAAACTCAGCACCTCGCCAGAAAAAGCGGGTGTGGGCGCTATAAACGATGGGGTCAGCGTAGAGGCGTCATTCAATTGTACCGGAGTTCCCGCATCCTGTGACCAGCTGATTACAATGTCATCATCATCGTCGTCATGTTTTTTATGCTTGTGTTTTTTGTGTTTCTTGTGATGTTTTTTATTGTGTTTTTTATGTTTCTTGTGCTTTTTCTTCTTTTTGTGTTTCTTGTCATGGTCATCATCCTCTTCAAAGGTAATGACTCCGGCAAGATGTACAATGTCTCCTACAGTAACAATTTGATC
>JANTHA010000146.1 GCA_024762625.1 Thiotrichaceae bacterium | reverse complement strand
GAACTGGAGCGTCAGATTGAAATAAACGGCAGGGCGGAGCGAATCAGTACGGCTGAATCACTCAAATATTTCATGAGCCGACCGCGCGGCAGCCAGCTCGGCGCATGGGCCTCCAATCAAAGCTCGCACATCAACACCCGTGCGCTACTGGAAAATCAATTGCAGAAAATGAAAAAACGCTTCGCCAATGGCGACATACCGCTACCCGATTTCTGGGGCGGCTATCGCGTCATACCTGAAAATATCGAGTTTTGGCAGGGCGGTCAAAATCGCCTGCATGATCGCTTCGAATATGTGCGCATTGGCGATGGCAATCAGTGGGAAATCAGCCGGCTGGAGCCATAAAAAATATTATAGTGTTGTAATTACGCTACAATTGGCATATCATATTTTGAAAATGCGTTTTCAGATTTTATATGTGTGAGTTGGATTACTTTATTTATGAGGGAAGTTTCAATGAAAAGGATTATTTTAGTGTTGTTTTCGTGGATGATATTATTAATGTCATCTCCTGGTAACGCGGCTTTAAACCAGTTTTTTACTCAAACAGGTAAAATTTCTGTTTCAGTAGATGGAGCGGGTTCCAATAATGTATCTCATACTGCTGATGTTGAAAAGCCCAGTGCTTCCGCTACGGTTTCTGCCGCTTTCGTAATGGCCTCAAGCGCATTTGGAACAAGCGTAATAAGCGACGGTGATATTACAATAAATGGGACGCCTATTAATTGGGATGACAATATCAATATTAATGGTTTCAATAATGTTCGCGCCGATGTTACCAGTATTGTTAAACCTATTATGGATGCCGCTTCAGCCGGAAGAACCTCGTTTACCTTTACAGAAAAAAATACGCGCAGAATTGATGGTGAAACACTGGTTGTAGTTTTTAATAATCCTGCCCAAACGGATGTGAGGACGGCATCCTTGTTTTTTGGAGGACAGAAATCTGCGGGTGATAGTTTTGCTATAACTTTGGCGTCGCCAATTGACCCTGCAGCAACTGGCTCAATAGCTGATTTTGGATTGGCGATAGGCTTTGGTTTTCAGGGTAACATGTTTAGTACGGTTGATGTTAATGGTACAAGGATTACCTCTTCTGCAGGTGGTCATGATGATGGCGCCCCTGAAAATGGCGCACTGATAAGTGTCGGGGGGCTTGATGACAGTAATACAAATCCTGCTGATCCAAATGCCCATCCGAGCGGCGATCCGAGAATTGATGATGAGTTGTATACGTTGCTACCAATTATTACAAGTACTACTACGAGTATAAAAATTGACACAGCCAATCCTTCAAACGATGATGATATTTATTTTTCATATTTAGTGCTTTCGGGTGCAGCAGTTGTTGGCGAAGGTATTTTGTTGGAGCCGCCAACAGCGACTTTGAATACAGGCGATAATCATACAGTTACTGCTACAGTGGTTGACAATTCAGGTAAGCCTGTCGTAGGAGCAAAGGTTACGTTTTCTATTACATCAGGTCCTAATGCAGGTAAGTCATTTACCGCGACTACAGATGCTAATGGCAAGGCAAGTATCACCTATTCAAGTACTGTTGCTGGTACCGATCAAATTAAAGCATCATCTCCAGCAGTAGCAACAGATTCAAATGTGATAAGTGTCGAATGGAAAGGTAATACTCCGCCTCCAAGTACAATTCCAACTTTGGGAGAGTGGGGGTTGTTTGTGCTAGTATTGCTCCTTGTTATGATTGGATATGGACGAAAATTTGCTCGTTTAGATTGAGTTATTAATAATTAATATATTAAAAAGGCATGGATTAATTCATGCCTTTTTTATTGCGCAGGTCAGTTCATCCAGCAGTTTTTTATTGCGTTGCACCTGCTTGTCCAGCCGTAAGCGGTTTGCCCTGAAAATGCTTGCCAAATCCTGCACTGCGACATCAAAGTCATCATTAATCACAATATAGTCAAATTCGGGATAATGTTTCATGTCGTCGCAGGATTGCGCCAGGCGCTTGGCGATGACTTCGTCGCTGTCGGTTTCCCTGCCGCGCAGACGTCTTTCAAGTTCGGCTTTTGAGGGCGGCAAAATAAAAATGGTGCGGGCGGCGGGCACCAGTTCGCGTACCTGCTGCGCGCCCTGCCAGTCGATTTCCAGGATGACGTCAAGGCCCTTCAGGAGCAAGTCATCAACCGCTTTTCTGGAAGTGCCGTAATGGTTGCCAAACACATTGGCGTGTTCCAGAAATTCGCCGTTATGAACGCCATTGAGAAATTCATCTGCGCTGACAAAATGATAATGCTTGCCGTCTATTTCGCCTTCACGGGGTTTGCGCGTGGTGTGCGATACAGCCATTTCCGCGCCATCCAGCGTTTCCAGTAGTTTTGCAATAAGACTTGTTTTGCCAGCGCCTGAAGGAGCGGATATGATGTAGAGTGTGCCGTTCATGATGAAACCGAGGTTATAAATAAATGAGCCATATTATCACCGTCCCCGCTTTTTCTGACAACTATATCTGGCTAATTTGTGATGATAATAAGCAAAAGGCCGCCATTGTCGACCCTGGCGATGCTGCGCCTGTGATTAAAACACTGCAACAACAGGACATCCAGCCGGTGGCGATACTGATCACCCATTTTCATTATGACCATGTCGGCGGCATTGAGAAACTGTTGGAGCGCTACCCCGGCTTGCCGGTTTACGGTCCAGGTTCGGAGCGCATACCCTGCATGACGCATCCACTTAATGGCGGTGAAGTGCTAGATTTAAAAGAAGAAATAGGCGCAAGCTTTAATGTAATGCAGGTGCATGGACATACAGCCGGCCATATCGCCTATCATGATGTGCAAAACGGCAATCTGTTTTGTGGCGATACGCTGTTCGCCTGTGGTTGCGGGCGGGTGTTCGACGGGACGCTGTCTGATTTATATCATTCATTGCAAAAAATCGCCCGGCTTTCCTCCACTACGCAAATCTACTGTGCGCATGAATACACGCTGGACAATATCGGTTTCGCCAAATGGGTCGAGCCGGAAAACCCGGACTTACTGGCGCGTGAACAGGCCGATATGGCGCGCATTGACGCAGACCAGGCGACCGTACCATCCACACTAGCGCTGGAGTTAAAGACAAACCCTTTCTTGCGCACCGATAAGCCGAATGTAATCAGGCAGGTGGAACAAGCGACGGGGAAAAAGCTGAAAAACCCAGAAGAAGTGTTTGCTGCTATGCGAACCTGGAAAGATTCAGCGTATGACTAATAAGCTAACACAATAATAGACGCTTAATTTCTTGCGCGACTTTCCTCATTTTTCCTCGTTTTTCCTCGTTTTTCTGCGGCAAAAAACTCAGGTGCGATAGTTATGCCTGTCGCAGGGCGCCTGGTTCCAGGCCATCTATCGTCCAGGAGCCAACCCGGTAACGAATCAGTCGCAGGGTAGGGTATCCCATT
This sequence comes from Thiotrichaceae bacterium, assembly GCA_024762625.1. GTDB lineage: Bacteria > Pseudomonadota > Gammaproteobacteria > Thiotrichales > Thiotrichaceae > Cocleimonas. The sequence goes on along the minus strand of JANTHA010000146.1, from coordinate 2,203 downwards.
GCTGCTGTCATGCGCCGCACTTGCCGGTTTTTGCCTTCGCTGATGGTGATTTCCAGCCAGCAGTCGGGGATGTTTTTTCTCACCCGCACCGGCGGCTGTCTCTCCCACAGGCAGTAAGGTTCGTCGATGCGCTGGACTTTGGCGGGTTTGGTCATTCCGTCCTTGAGTTCAATGCCTTCGCGTAGTTTGTCCAGGTCGTTATCCCCGGGTTCGCCTTCGACCTGCGCCCAGTAGGTTTTGCTCATTTTTCTATCAGGGTGGGCGATACGGTGTTGCAGTTTGCCGTCGTCAGTTAAAACCAGCAGTCCCTCGCTGTCTTTGTCCAGACGGCCCGCCGGGTAAACGTTTTTTTGTTTAATATAATCCGCCAGAGTAGGGCGGCCTTTGGCATCGGTAAACTGGGTAAGCACGCCAAAGGGTTTATTGAATAGTATTATTCTGGACATCTGGTTAAACTAACATACATGATGAAATTTTTTCCGCATTTGTTGCTTATCTTGATGAGCCTGTTTCTGTTTGGCTGTAGCGTCACCAGCCCCGAACTGAACAAGCCAATTCGTCATGCGCCCATTGTTGCGTCGCAGCAGAGCGCAAATCGCTCGGATGAACTCACCCTGATTTTAACCTTTTCAGGCGGCGGCACGCGAGCGGCGGCGCTATCCTATGGCGTATTGCAGGAATTGCGCGATACCCCGGTCAGGATCAGGGGTGGAAACAGACGAATGCTGGATGAGGTTGATTTGATTTCTTCGGTATCGGGCGGCAGCTTTACGTCCGCCTATTATGGCTTGTTTGGTGACCAGATTTTTCAGGATTTTGAGCGCAAATTCCTCAAAAAAAGGGTGCAAACCGAGTTACTCAGGCTGTCGCTGTTCAGTCCCAAGGCATGGATCCGTCTTGCGCCTGCCTTGTTTGAACGCAGTGATCTGGCGGCCGAATATTACAATCGAACCATTTTCAGGAAAAAAAGATTCAAGGATATGCGCAAAGATGCGCCGCGTATCGTGATCAACGCCACCGATCTATCTCTGGGCAGGGGATTCGCTTTTACCGATTATCATTTTAGCTGGATTTGTTCTGATCTGGGTAGCTTTCCGGTGGGGCGCGCCGTTGCGGCCTCATCAGCAGTTCCCGTTGTATTTTCTCCGATTGCATTGCGTAATTATTCGGGGAAACAGGGCTGCCGATTTGCGCCCAGAGTTGCGCCGCAACCTCAAAATTCATCAAATATAACCCGGGCCGGGGAAGACCGTCTCAAGCAGAGCCTGTCGATTACTAACTATCTGGATGGCGATCAATACCGTTATCTGCATCTGGTGGATGGCGGCGTGTCCGATAATCTCGGGATTCGCTCCCTGCTGGATATGGTGGCGTTTAATCAGAATGATATGTGGACCTTGCTAAAGAAATATCACATGGAAAAAACCCGTAAAATGGCGTTTATCGTGGTTAACGCCTCCAGTTTTTTTGATCCGGTAATACCCAAAAGACAAGTGGCGCCATCAACGGTTAAAGTCATAGACGCCACCACCACCATCCAGTCAAATGAGTATAACGTGGAAACGCTGGAATTATTGCGCAGCCAGTTTCCAGGCTGGGTCAGGCAGGTGAAAAAGGGTCGTTGCAGGGAGAAACCAGCGCCGGGTTGTAGCGATATCCAGTTTAGTCTGATAGAAGTTGATTTGAGGGATTTGCAAAATCAGGAGCGCCAACGGCTGCTTTATGTGCCGACATCACTGGAATTGCCAGGCCCTACTGTGGACTTGCTCAAGCAGGCGGGACGAAATTTGTTACGGCGCTCCAAAGGGTTCCAGCGATTGCTGAAAAGCGTTAACTGATATTGTCGCTCAAGCTTCCGGCGTGATGCGCCCCACAGCGCAACTTACGACTGATTTCGCCTTTTCCTTAAGCGCATCCATGCCTTCCACTGAACCCTGTTCAGGATAACCCATGGCGAAAAGCGCTTTGACCACCGCATCCCTGACTGATTGGTCGTCTGCCTCGACGCTGACAATCTGGTCTTCAATCGCGACATCGACGTCGTTCACACCGTCCAGCGCCTTGAGTTTTTTGGTGATAGTGTTGGTGCAACCGCCGCAACGGATGTTTTCGACTTGAATACTGATTTTCATGATAATGACTCACTTGTTCCATGTACGCCCCTTAGTATAAGCGCACTCGTCGCTAAAAAACAGCGACATAA
>JANTHA010000145.1 GCA_024762625.1 Thiotrichaceae bacterium | reverse complement strand
CGCCTCAACGAGGTATCAATATCATATTATACGGCGTGGTGCTAGAATTGCCTCTTTTCAAAACCCAGAGAGATGATGTGTTGCCTTTTCTAACGCTAGCTAACATGATGTGTATTCTTCTGGCGATAGCGACTGTTTCATTGCTTCCGGTTCCTGCATTTGCAAGTGCAGAAGGCGATTTTAAGCCTGAACATTTGACTGACACCATCCAGGGGTACTGGGCGCTTGCCGTTTTTCTGATTGCTTATAGTCTGGTGATTCTGGAAGATATTATTCATCTTCGCAAATCCAAGCCTGTGATCGTGGCGGCTGGAATTATCTGGGTTCTGGTGGCGCTAGCATATCAGGGGGCGGGTAAACCCACCGGTTTTGTCGCCATACTGAATCACGATATCCTTGAGTATACGCTATTGCTATTGTTCCTGCTGGCTGCGATGACCTTTATCAATACCATGGAAGAGCGTCATGTCTTTGCAGCCCTGCGCGGCTGGCTGGTTACCAGGGGGTTTTCATTCAAAGTAATTTTCTGGATTTCAGGGCTGCTGGCGTTTTTTATTTCCCCACTGGCGGATAACTTGACGACGGCCTTGTTGATGGCGGCTGTCGTGATTGCGGTGGCGGGCGGTAAGACGGCGATTTCAGAAAATGCAAAAATGACCCGCTTTGTGGTGCTGGGGTGTATTAATATTGTTGTTGCGGCCAATGCTGGCGGCGCATTCAGTCCGTTTGGCGATATTACAACACTGATGGTCTGGCAAGCGGAAAAAGTTGAATTTGGCCAGTTCTTTAGCTTGTTTGTTCCTTCATTGGTAAACTGGTTTATACCTGCGTTACTCATGTCTTTTTTTGTTCCCAATGGTAAGCCTGATAGCCTTGAGGAGGCGATATCAATCAAACGCGGCGGCCTGTTTGTGGTTGCTCTGTTTTTGTTTACCATCTCGATGGCGGTCGTGTTTCATTCCAAGTTTCATTTGCATCCGATGCTGGGAATGATGACCGGCCTGGGGCTGTTGAAATTTTTTGGGTATTATTTGAAGATCACAGGCGAAGCGCAGGATGTCGATGCATCCGGCGTACATGTGGTCGGACGCTGGGATATTTTTAACCAATTGCAACGCGCCGAATGGGATACACTGATGTTTTTCTATGGCGTAATTCTTTGTGTCGGCGGCCTTGGCGCATTGGGTTATCTGGCGCTAATATCCGAATTGCTTTTTGTTGGTTTGGGCGTAGGCTGGGCGGCCGTGATTGTTGGGGTGCTATCCGCCATTGTGGATAATATTCCGGTCATGTTCGCGGTGATTAGCATGGATCCGGAAATGAATATTGCAGAATGGTTATTGGTGACATTAACCGCAGGCGTAGGCGGTTCGCTATTATCAGTCGGTTCTGCCGCCGGCGTGGCGTTGATGGGTCAGGCGCGCGGCGTCTATACGTTTTTTTCTCACCTGAAATGGTCCTGGGCGATTGCGCTGGGTTATGTCGCAAGTATTGCTGTGCATTCTTTAATGACAGGAATAAGTCTGTAAGTTGCGACGGATAATGTTTGGATTCCTGTCTTCCAGCTGCCTGTTGTGTGATACGCTTGTTGATCTCAATGCGCATAACGGCATTTCGTTATGCCAGGGATGCTTTAATGATCTGCCATGGATGCAACAGGCGTGCCGCCAATGCGGCGCGGCCTGCTCCGGTTGTTCTACTCAGTCGCCAGTTTGCGGCGCATGCCAGAAAAAACCACCCCCGGTAGATTATACCTTAAGCGCATTGAGCTATGTTTCTCCGGTTAACTATCTTATTACCCAACTCAAATTTCACCACCAACTAAGCGCTGCCGCCATATTGTCCGAACTGCTTTATCTTTCTCTTAAGCCGCAACTAGCCCGGATGGCGGATAAACCCGATATAATTATTCCGGCACCATTGCATAACAAGCGCCTGATAAAACGTGGGTTTAATCAGGCGGTGGAAATCGCACGGCCGCTCGCAAAAAGCTTGTCATTGCCGCTGGAAAAAAACGCTGTTAAGCGCATCAAGAATACGCTACCTCAAAGTGAGTTGAATGCTAGCCAGCGCCGCAATAACATCCGAGGTAGTTTTGAGCTTGTGAAAACGGATATTTTGCGGCGCGCATCGCATGTTGTTATCCTTGATGATGTTGTGACCACTGGCGCAACCTGTAACGAACTGGCGCGCGTATTGAAAGAAGCAGGTGTGGCGACCGTCGGGGTCTGGTCAGCCGCGAGAGCGTGATAAAGGTTTTTCAGAATATTAAAATAGGTAACACGATATGATCCGTAGTATGACCGCATTTGCGCGAGCGGATGAAACAACAGAAATCGCAAGCAATGCCGATGCAGACAAGATTCGCGTAGATATTGGCTGGGAAATACGTAGCGTCAATCATCGTTATCTGGATGTTTCGCTTTATCTTCCGGAAGGTTTTCAGTCGCATGAAAATGATTTCAAGACGCGAATCGGGCGCGCAATTAAGCGTGGCAAAGTCGACGCCAGATTGCGTTGCGAGATTAGTGAAAACGCCAACCGCCATGAAATCACACTGAATAAGACTCCGTTAAACGCCTTATTGACAGTACATCAGGAATTGCAAGGTCTCTTTGGTGGGGGGCTGACGCTAGGAACCATGGATGTTCTGCAATGGCCGGGCGTGCTGGATCAATCATCTGCGCAGGCGACCGAGCAACAAAAACTGTTTGAGGCGATGTTTAAACCGGTAGAGAGCTGTCTGGAAAAAGCTCTGGAAGATCTGGTGCAAACCCGGGAACGCGAAGGCGTCCAGTTGTCCGGCTTTATCATGCAACGCTGTGATGAAATTGAAAAAATTGTGGCCATGACGCGCGCTCGCAGGGTTGAGGTAATGAAGGCGATTCGGGAAAAAGTGCTTAAGCGTATCGCTGAACTGGATGTTTCCGTTGATAATAATCGTCTGGAACAGGAGTTGGCGTTTCAGGCCCAACGTCTGGATGTGGATGAAGAACTGGATCGCCTGGAAGCGCATCTGGCGGAGGTGCGGGATATTTTAACGCGGGATGAGCCAGTCGGACGCCGCCTGGATTTTTTAATGCAGGAATTAAATCGGGAAGCGAATACACTGGCCTCAAAATCCAACGATACCGAAACAACCCGCGCCGCCGTTGACTTGAAAGTGTTGATAGAGAATATGCGCGAGCAGGTAATGAATATTGAGTAGCTTGGGCTGCTTTTTAGTTCTGCCTCACCAGTTTTTACTTTTCCTTGAGTGAATAAATAAATAGCGCTATCCAGCCAATCATAAAACTCAGGCCGCCTACAGGCGTTATCATGCCAAATAGCGTTTTTCCTGTGATGGCGTAAAGATAAAGGCTGCCAGAAAATAACACCATGCCGAGTATAAAGGCGTAGCCCGCCATGCTTAACAGGCGGGACGGTTTGCTCACATGCAGAATGGCGATCGCCAGTAAGGCGGCGACATGATAGAACTGGTATTCAACGCCAGTATGATAACGCTGTAAGGCATGCGCAGAGAGTGAGTTTTCTAGCCCATGAGCGCCAAATGCACCAATAATCACGGCCAGTAATCCGGAAATAGCCGCCGCGCTTAAAAACCTGTTCATCCAATTTTTCCTCTCACTTGATTATTGGCTCGAAGATACCATGATAAAGCTTGTTTTAGGGAATTAATCAAACAGAACAAATCAATGGAATATAAAGATTATTACAAAATTCTTGGCGTAGATCGCAAGGCGTCCCAGGCGGAAATTAAGAAGGCTTACCGTAGAATGGCGCGTAAATATCATCCGGATGTCAGTAAGGCAGCGAACGCCGAAGAGCGTTTTAAAGAAGTGAGTGAAGCTTACGAAGTGCTTGGCGATGAAAAAAAGCGCGAATCCTACGACCATCTTGGCGCAAACTGGAAAAACGGGCAGAATTTTAACCCACCTCCGGGCTGGGATAATGGTTTTGATTTTAGCCAATTCGGACAGGGCGCTACCGCGGGCTTTTCCGGCGGGCACTCTGGCGCTGGATTTAGTGATTTTTTTGAGTCCTTGTTTGGCGGCATGGGCGGCGCGGGTTTTGGCCATGCTCAGAACCATGCGCAGGATCATTCTCAAGGGTATACTCGGCAACGCGCCCATAAGCCAGAATCACAAACCGTTACGGTATCGGTTGATCTGGAAGATATTTATTCGGGTGGTAGTACGCCAGTTGCTTTGCCAAACGGCAAGCGCCTCAATGTAAAAATACCGAAAGGCATCGAAGAAGGTAAAAAAATTCGTTTAAGCGGCAAAGCCTCCAATGGCGGCGATCTACTATTAAAAATTCATATTAAAAAGCACCCGCGTTATAAACGGGATGGTAAAAATATCAGCGTGGATTTACCTATTGCACCTTGGGAAGCGGCGCTAGGCGCAACAGTCGAAGTGGAGACTTTGTCTGGCAAGCTTAAACTAAAAATTCCGCCGGGTTCGCAATCGGGTAAAAAAATGCGCTTAAAAAGTCGCGGCCTTCCGGGGTCAGCCAGAACTGCCGCCGGTGATCAATTCGTGGTGCTGCAAATTGTGACGCCTCCGGCTAAAACAGAGCAGGATAAGCAGTTTTACCGTGAAATGCAGAAGAAATTTGACTGGAACCCGCGTTAGGATTATAAATGGGAATAAAAGAGCGCTTATCTATTAAAAATACAGTTCTGTGCTGTAGTTTTTTAGAATAGGCGGCTAAGCCGATAATGATTGATTTGCCATGAGTGTTTTAAAGAAAGATTTTTTATTAATTCCTGTGCTCGCTTCAGTGTTGCTTTTAACGCTCAGCCTGGCTTCTGTGGCACACGCCAGATTGCCGACGGCAGTGGATGGCAGGCCGTTGCCTACGCTCGCGGATATGCTTGATCGCATCAAGTTTGCAGTGGTGAATATTTCAACCTTGTCGGATGAAAAATCGACTGCTGTGCGCGATCCGGTGTTGCGTCATTATTTTGGCAAGCGTTTGCCGGCCAAGAAAAAAGGGCCTGTCGGGACAGGTTCGGGGATTGTCGTTGATGCAAAGCTGGGTTATATCGTCACCAATGCCCATGTGATTGATGGCGCCGATAAAATTATTGTCACCTTGAATGATAAGCGACAATTCTACGCTACGCTGGTGGGTAAGGATCTCAAGGCGGATGTCGCCGTAATCCGGATTCAACCGGACAAGTTGACAGAAATGCCCATGGCTGACAGTTCTAAACTTAGAGTGGGTGATTTTGTGGTGGCGATCGGTAATCCGTATGGCCTTGGTCAGTCGGTAAGCTCTGGAATTATTAGCGCTCTGGGAAGAACCGGGCTGGGCATTGAGGATTATGAGGATTTTATCCAGACAGATGCATCGATTAATCCAGGGAACTCCGGCGGCGCCCTGGTCAATTTGCGTGGAGAATTAATCGGCATCAATACGGCTATACTCGGTGGTCGAGATGGCGGCAATGTCGGTATCGGTTTTGCAATACCCTCAAATATGATCGCCAATATCAAGGAGCAGCTGATTCTTTATGGCAAAGTGGAGCGAGGTCAGCTTGGCATAGAGATTCAGGATCTAAGGCCTGATCTGGTTAAGACGTATAAGCTGCCTAATGGAAGCGGCGCGCTCATTTCATCGGTGGTTGAAAAATCGCCAGCTGCCCGGGCGGGCATTATGGAGGGTGATGTAA
>JANTHA010000144.1 GCA_024762625.1 Thiotrichaceae bacterium | reverse complement strand
TGCTATTTATAACCGCCGTCATTGTGGGCTTTGCGTTACTTATCTGGAGCGCAGACCGCTTTGTTGATGGCGCTGCAAGCCTTGCCCGAAACCTTGGGGTCACGCCGCTGGTTGTCGGTATGCTGGTGGTGGGACTGGGGACATCCGCACCTGAAATGCTGGTTTCGGGCGTTGCCGCCTTTCAGGGAAATCCTGGTATGGGTATTGGTAATGCGCTGGGTTCCAATATTACCAATATTGCGCTGGTTCTCGGAGCAACCGCCATATTTTATATGTTGCCGGTGCACTCTCGACTGCTATTGAAGGAATTCCCATTGATGCTGGCTTCCGCGGTACTCGTTTGGGTCTTGTTAGCCGATAGTTATTTTTCCCGCACTGATGGCGTCATATTACTGGCGACGCTGGTCTTGGTGCTGGGCTGGATGATCCTTTCAGCCAGAACCGAAGCTAAAGCGCATGACCCGCTGGTTGAAGAATCCATTGTGGAAATCCCGCCGGAACTGGAGCTTAAACCAGCCATCATCTGGTCTTTCATCGGCTTACTGGCATTGTTAATCAGTTCCAAAATTCTGGTCTGGGGCGCATCCGGTATTGCAACCGAACTTGGCATTAGCGATTTAATTATCGGTTTGACGATTGTCGCCATCGGCACCAGCCTGCCTGAACTGGCCGCGACCATCAGTAGCGCCCGTAAAAATGAAACCGACCTTGCAGTAGGCAATATTGTCGGCTCCAACCTGTTTAATACGCTGGCGGTGTTGCCTTTACCGGGCCTAATAAGCCCTTCCCCACTGCCAGAAGGCGTATTAAGCAGAGACTTGCCAATCATGATAGGATTAACCACCTTGCTGTTAATTTTCAGCTTTGGCTGCATCAAGTCGGTTCGTTACCAGATTAATCGCTGGAAAGGCATCATTCTACTGCTCAGCTTTATTGCGTATGAAGTCCTGATCTACTTTCAAACGACTTCGTCTTAAGTATTTAATAAAAAAGCTTAAACCAATCTTTAAACAATGATGTTTAAATAATGATGCTTAAGCATGACATTTGACAGGATAAACACATTGAAACAAAAGGATAAAAGAGATCAAAGGAATCAAGGGAATAAAAACACAGACCAAGGCGAACATGATTTTTCCGGACTGGCAAAAGCTGTTATCCGCGCTGAAATTGAAGCAATAGAAGCACTCAATGAACGACTTGGAAACCGCTTCGACGCCGCCTGTGAAACATTACTGGCCTGCAAGGGGCGCGTGATTGTCTCCGGCATGGGTAAATCAGGCCACATCAGCAACAAGATTGCAGCCACGCTGGCGAGTACTGGCACCCCGGCGTTTTTTGTGCACCCTGGCGAAGCATTGCATGGCGATCTCGGCATGATTACCGGCGAAGACACGGTCATTGCGATTTCCAATTCTGGAACGACCGAAGAGCTGGTCACGCTGGCGTCCGTGGTCAAACGCCTGGGAACCAGAATCATTGCCATGTCCGGAGATGATCACTCGCCATTGGCGGAATTATCCGACCATCATCTCAACATCGGCGTTGAAAAAGAAGCCTGCCCAATGGGGTTGGCCCCCACATCAAGCACCACTGTGACGCTGGTGATGGGCGATGCGCTGGCGGTCGCCCTGCTGGAAGCGCGCGGTTTTACGCCAGAAGATTTTGCCCGCTCCCACCCCGGCGGTCGACTTGGCAAACGACTCCTGGTGCATGTTCGCGACATCATGCACACTGACCAGGATATGCCGGTATGCCTGCCGGACACATCATTAAAAGACGCCATTCTTGAAATGACCGGTAAAAAACTCGGCGCAACATTGATCGTAGATGGCAATAATCAACTACAGGGCATTTTTACCGATGGCGACTTAAGACGCCTGTTTGAAGATAGAATAAAAGAAGGATTTGACATGAAAAAGAATAGCATAGGCGATGTTTTTCATACGAATTGTTATAGCACCGGGCCGGATGAACTGGCCATTAATGTAGTCAACCTGATGCAAAAAAAGGAAATTACGGTGTTGCCTGTTGTTGATGAAGACAACATTGCAATTGGCATTATCCACATGCATGATCTTCTAAAAGCTGGCATTGTCTGAAACCCATTCAACGGAAAACAACCCATGAACACCAACCTTGAAAAAGCCGCTAAAATCAAAATCGTTATATTTGACATAGATGGCGTACTCACCGATGGCGGCCTTTATTTTGATAACAACGGGGAAGAATATAAAGCCTTTAATTCCAAAGATGGCCATGGCATACGCATGTTGCTGGAAAATGGCGTTGACGCGGCATTGATTACTGGTCGCCAGTCAGAACTGGTAAAACACCGCGCCGCCAACCTGAAACTATCGCCCTCGCTCATTTATCAGGGTTACCGCGACAAACTGCCGGCGTTCGAAGATTTACTTGAGAAAACGGGTTTTTCACGAGAAAACATTGCATTTGTTGGCGACGACGTGATTGATCTGCCCATCATGAGCCAGGTCGGTTTTTCAATCAGCGTTGCGGATGGACACTGGTTTGTACGCGAACATGCGGACTGGACGACCCAGGCGAAAGGCGGTAAAGGCGCGGCGCGGGAAGTTTGCGAATTTATCCTGGAAGCGCAGGGAAAATTAAATATATTGCTAGAATCTTATTTACATGGAAAGTAATACGCACATCGCTGAGCACTTCGCTAACTAGTTACCATGAAAAAACCTAACGCCTCAACCACGACCCGGCTATGAACAGAAGCGGCATCACATTACTCATTAGCGCCATTGCTATCGCGCTGTTGCTTACCTGGTTAAATACCTCCTGGCTATCCTATGATGGCTTTCAGGCCGTCAAAAAAATGAAAAAAATTGACTACTACCTGAGTGATTTTACATTACTTGCAACCCAGCCAGACGGCAAAATGCACTACCATGTTAAAGCGCTACATCTAATTCACCAGCAATCAACAGGCGCCAGCGAAATCTTCAAGCCGGAACTCATCGCGCGCGATAGCGACGATGTACTGATCGCCATTCAAGCGGAAAAAGCACAGCAACGAAGCAAAAACGGCCCCATTCAACTCACCAAGAAAGTAAGTATTGTCAAAAAAAGCAACAAAAAATCACAAGGCTTTCAACTTGCTACCGAAGATTTAACGTATAATCCTGTTAAAAACACCCTGGAAACAAAAGCCGCTGTCATGCTGACCTCAAACGCTGGATATATGCGAGGCGTTGGCCTGATGACTAAACTGGATCAACAGGAATTAAGGATACTGTCAAATGTACATGCTGAATTTTTACCTGCGGGCAATGAATAAACGCTTAAACCAAACCCTATTCGCAAACAGCCTGCCTTTCCTGCTGGTTTTCTTCTTCTTGCTGTTTCCGGCTACATCGGTATTCGCCCTGAAGGATGATGTCACAAAACCTGTCTATATCAACGCCGACAGCGTCATTTTCAATAAGTCTAAAGGCTTTGCCGTCTATGAAGGGAATGTCTCCATCGTGCAGGGCAGCCTGGAAATCAAGGCCTGGAAAATCGAAATCAAGGCGCCCAATAACAAAATCCGTTTGATCGAAGCCAAAGGCTCCCCTGTCAGTTTCAAACAAAAAATGGATGATGGCAAAATCGCCAGGGGAACCGCCAAACGCGTGCGATATCTGGTCGATGAAAAACGCCTGATTCTGGATGGCGATGCAGTCTTGTCGCAAAATAATGACAAATTCAGCAGCAACCATATCGAATATTTGATCCGCACAGGCGAGCTCAAGGCGGGCGCTACGCCAGGCGCCAAGAAAACCACAGGTAAATCCCGAGTGCGCGCCATTTTCTATCCCAGTAATAAAGCTAAATAACAACAAGCGGATAATCAGTGGACATTCTCAAAGCAGACAAACTACATAAAAGCTACGGCAAACGTGAAATTCTCAAAGGCATCTCACTACTCATCCAAAGCAATGAAGTCGTCGGATTACTGGGGCCGAATGGCGCGGGTAAAACAACCTGTTTTTATATGGTGGTTGGTCTGATCGCCTGCGACAAGGGAAGCGTCTCCATTGAAAACAAACATGGTCATATTGATCTGACCACGCTAGCCATGCACCAGCGCGCCCGTTGCGGAATTGGTTACCTCGCCCAGGAAGCCAGCGTGTTTCGCAAACTCACGGTGGCGGAGAACATCTACGCCATCCTCGAAATCCGCAAAGACCTGGATAAACAGGCGCGCCGCGACAAACTGGAAAGCCTGATGGAAGAATTCCAGCTCTGTCACCTGCGCGACAGCCTTGGCATCAGCCTCTCCGGCGGCGAACGACGGCGCGTTGAAATAGCAAGGGCGCTCGCCACCGAGCCCTCGTTCATTTTACTGGATGAACCCTTTGCCGGCGTTGATCCCGTATCCGTGCTGGAAATCCAGAAAATCGTATCCCACCTCAAAAAACGCGGCATCGGCGTACTCATCACCGACCACAATGTGCGCGAAACACTGACCATCTGCGACCGCGCCTATGTGCTCGGCAACGGCGAAATCATCGCCGCCGGAACCGCATCCGATATACTGGAAAACGACCAGGTGCGGGAAATTTATCTGGGTGAAGATTTCAAGTTATAAACCAAACCCCGTTTCATTGACAGCATAAAACAGCTTTCCGGTTAAATGGCAAAGTCACAGCGGATATCTTAGGGAATTTTTATTTCAGATAACGCTATTTTTTACACTACACAACCAGATTTAAGAGGCGGTTCAAAGCCCCTGTCTATTCAGGATTATTGCGGGCAAACTTTTATTTGCGTATATTGGCAAAATTAATTCAACCTAAAATCTCAGTTGAGCAGGCTTGAGTGTGCGGCTGTGGTGGTGCAGGTCAAGGCGTAACTGTGCGGAATGGTATTCCCTTTCAAGAAGTTACAACGCAGGCATGCGCCATCACAGTTGTGCAATCCTGCCTGAAGCGACTTCACTCTGTGAGTGAAATTAATAATTTGCTTATATATATGATAATTAATAAGCTTATTAGTCATCGTAGCGTTCAACTGGGAATTTAGGTTTAACCATCCGTTTTACGCATTTCATTAAAATTGACATTAACCCTAACAATGCCCCCTTCCCTACAGTTAAATGAAACGTTTTAGACTTTTACGCCAATCCGTTTCAATCATACCCGCAGATTTTTTCTCAAAATCGGGGATCGCGCTGATAGCCGTTTTTATTCTGCTTTCATTCTCGCTAAAACTAGCCGCAGAGAACAAACCAAGCGGTGATAGCGAGAATAACAACGCGCAGCGCATTGACCTGGCGCTTACGCCTGCGGAACAGGCCTGGTTAAAGCAGCACCCGGTTATTCGTGTGGGCGCTTCCAGTGATTTCAAACCAAAACTCATCAGAGCGGAGGATGGCTCCCTCAGCGGCATTCTGCCTGATTATTATGCGCTACTGGGGAAACGTCTGGGCGTGCGCTTCGAGATAGTCGATAAGAAATGGGCCGACATCCTGCGGCTTCCCATCAAAGCGCAACATCTCGACATGCTCGGCATGATCAACAGGAAACTCGCAAAAAAAAGAGGTCTACTGACGCTGGATTCGCCTTATGGCGCTCTGGTCACTGCATTTGCGCGCAAGGATCGTCCATTTCAGATTACACAGGACAACGATCTGGCCGGGCTGCGCGTGGCCTATGACAAAGACCTTGTTTTTCTTGCAAAATACTTTGAAAAGCACAAAGACCAGATAGA
>JANTHA010000143.1 GCA_024762625.1 Thiotrichaceae bacterium | reverse complement strand
GGCTAAGGCTTTGTAAATACCCAGCGCCTCCTGATAGGCTTGCTCGGCCTCCTTCAGGTGGTTTCCTGTACGATATAGAATTGCCAGATTATTGAGCGTCGTTGCCACATACGACTGATAAGCGCCGGGGTTTGCTTTGGCTAAGGCTTTGTAAATACCCAGCGCCTCCAGATAGGCTTGCTCCGCTTCCCTCAGGCGGTTGTAAGCACTGTACAAAAGTGCCAGATTATTGAGCGTCGTTGCCACATATGACTGATAAGCGCCGGGATTTGCTTTGGCTAAGGCTCGTCTAATACCCAGAGCCTCCTGGTAGGCTTGCTCTGCTTTAGTAAAATTATTATTTTTGTAATAGGCATTTGCCAGTGTTGTTTCAATGGCTGCTTTTTGATTCGGCTTTAGGGAGTGTTGCTCCATTTTAAACAGATTTAATTGCCGGATCATTTCATTAAACTGGTTTTGATCAAACAGGTAGTTTGCATAGGCTAGTGTATTGTCATAGTTGCGTTGAAACCTGAGTGATGTACGGTAACTAGTATCTGCCTTGTCATGTTTATTTTTAATTTTGTATAAGTCGGCCTGAATTAATAGTGCGTTGGCATTTTCTCTGGATTGTTCCAGTGCTTTATTAAAATCAATATTTTCCAGATACGCCAGGGCTGCATCGACACCCTTTTCTTTAAAGCGTTTATTGGCTTCTGCAACAATTTTATTATTTGGGCTGTAATCTGCGAGACGTTGCTCAAGTGTTTTGATTTTATCTTCCAGTTCTTTCTTTTCGCTTTCTAACTGGTTTATTTTATTGGAAAGATGAATTTTTTCTTCTGGCGACAGGCTATTGGCAAGTTGTTCTTTTAATCGATCAATCTCTTCGTTTTTTCTTTGCGCTTCAGCTACAAGATGAGTGCTAAGTTCTGGTGGTAAACCGGAGTGATTATTTAGCGTTATCTTTATCTTTGAGTTTTTACCCGATTCTATATTTCCGATTCCCTGATCTACATTATTGTTAGAGTTATTTGCTTTATTGGCGCCTCTTCTTAGAATAAAGGTTATTGCAATGGCGAGAATAAAAAAGGCCGCCAATAATACCCACTGGCTTTCATTTAATTTACCTGCATCAATTACCGTGAAACCTAGCTTACTAAACAGTGCATTGAGGAGCTTATCAGAAAAGGAAAAAACACCTGTAAAGGTCATAAAGGCAAGAAAGAGAAACGTTATGTCTGTTACGGTTGGATAAGCTTTGGAGGTGACAGCAACTTTTCGGTAAGAAAACCATTGCCAGATAACAAACACAAAAACTAGCAAGCCAACAAAATACCAAAGGTTAATTGTGCTTAATAGGCTCATATTATTTCTGCTTATTCTCAAGTTAGGCTCATTGTACAGAATTTAAAGAGGGGGAAAAGCATTGCTGTGTTTATATTTTATCAGTAAGGTTTCGTAGCCTGGTCCTATAACTCTTTGAAATTATATCGACAGGCCATTGTTTTTGAAGTTAAGCGGTCATTTCGATTTTTGTTATCAGTGTTCTATGAATACAAGCCTCTGCTTTTTGTCAATTTTTTAATAATATTTAAAACAAAGACTCACCACGAAGAGCACGAAGTACACAAAGAAAACAAGCGGGTCTTAACCCTTCGTGCTCTTCATGTGCTGTCATGTCCTATGTGGAAAAAACAGTAAGTTAACTAAATGTTTCCATATAAGTCCTGGGCAAAATAATTGACGCTTTTTGCAGGGGCTTTTCCACCAAAAGCAAATCTCCTGTAATCAGTACTGGACTTTTGTGGTGTTGTAACAAGTCCCATAAATTATTATCACCTTTATTGGGCGCATCATTTCCTTCATGTCCTTTTTGTGGCTCGCAAAAAACAGCATTGGCAATAATTTCTGTAATAAGCTGATCAACGGCTTCTTCATCAAGCTTGTGTAATTTACGATGTTTTGGCCGCAGTAGCACTTCGCGGTATTCGCGTAGTAGAGCCGGGGAGAGGGTTTAGATGATCGAGCCATTGAACATGGCGTCCACAATGCGCACGACGGGGCTTGTTTTATTGGAACTGATTAAACCGGCGACAAATACATAGGTATCAATAATGAACAGTCTGCTCATTCCTGATGGCGTACTTGATGCGTTTCTTCAAGTGCAATGTTCATGGCATCTTCATCGCTTAAGTTAGCATTGTTGCGCGCCTGTTTCAGTATTTGTTGTGTACTTGCGATGGAGCGAATGCCGCGTAGTTTAAGGCTTTCTTCGATAATACTGCCGATGGTGCGTCCTTGACGCGCTGCTGTTTCTTTTAAAGACTGGTGTAAGCTATCTTCAAGCGTAATGGTTAGTCGGTTCATTTTGCTATTGTGCCATTGAGGTTAATTGTTGGTTCAATTTAGCACCAAGTCACAAAACCATCAATTCATCAAACTTGTTTGCTGAACAAGCTGTTTTTCCATAAACATTCGCAAACGGATAATCTTGTTTTGTATTGAATAAAACCGATTGAAATCTTTTTTGTTAACCCTATCTTGAAGCTACTTCTTTTAAATTAATTTTAACAACAGGTCAGAACATGGCGGATTCGGAATTTATTTTTGAGGCGAACAAGGATAATTTTAAAGAGCTGGCGCTCGATAAATCAAATGAGGCGCTGGTGCTGGTTGATTTCTGGGCGGCCTGGTGTCAACCGTGTCAGATGTTGATGCCGCTGTTGGCGAAGCTGGCGGAAGAGATGTCGGGTGCATTTGTGCTGATCAAGGTGAATAGCGACGAGAACCAGGAACTGGCGGCTCAGTATGGCGTGCGCAGCTTGCCAACGGTGAAGTTTTTCAGAAACGGCGAGATTGTGGATGAATTCATGGGCGTTCAGCCAGAAGCGGTGATTCAGAAGCTGATTGATAAACACCGCGTACGCCGGACTGAAGGGCAGCGCCGCGAAGCCCTGGCTGCGTTTGCAGCGGGCGATATGGAGCGCGCAGAAAACGGCTTGCGGGAGGTCCTGGAAACTGAGCCGGATTTTTATGATGCGGCGCTTGACCTGTCCAGGGTTTTGCTGGAATCAGGCAAGCTGGAAGCAGCGCAACAGACGCTGGACGCCATTCCTGCTGGTCAGGTGGATGAGGCGCAACGCGAAGCGCTGAAAAAGCAACTACAGCGCGCCTTGCTGAAACAGCAAAGCGGCGATATTGAAACATTGCAGCAACAACTGGCCGACAAGCCGGATGATCTGCAACTGATGCTTGATCTCGCCAGGGCAAAGGTGCTTGCAGGCGGCGAGGACAATATCAGGGAAGGTCTGGATTTATATCTGGATGTGATGAAAAAAGACCGCAGCTTCGGCGATGACGCGGCGCGTAAGGGGTTGCTCGAAGCCTTTGATTTATTTGAGAAGGATGACCCGCTGATCAGGGATTATCGCGCCAAACTTTATTCGCTGCTTTACTGAGTATTTTGCGGGCTATCTATTTCCGATACAAAACAGGCATAATAGCGCCATGTCCTTACCGCCCGCCATTTTTATTATCGGCCCAACCGCATCCGGCAAGACCGGACTTGCGATCAGGCTGATGGAGTATTTTCCGATTGAGCTGATCAGCGTGGATTCGGCGCTGGTGTACAAGGGTATGGATATTGGCACGGCCAAGCCGACGCCAGAAGAACTAGAAAAAGCGCCGCATCGCCTGATTAGCTTTCTTGATCCTTCCGAGCCTTATTCCGCGGCTGATTTTCGCCGGGACGCCTTGCGCGAAATGCGGGAGATTAGCGAAGCGGGCAGGTTGCCGGTGCTGGTGGGCGGCACCATGCTCTATTACCGGGCGCTGGAAAACGGGCTGGCGGCGTTGCCTGAAGCCAATCCCGAAATTCGTCGCACTCTGGCGGCAGAGGCCAAAGACAAAGGCTGGGACGTGCTGCATGAACGCCTTAAAAAAGTAGACCCACAGGCGGGCGAGCGCATTCACCCCAATGACCAGCAGCGCATCCAGCGCGCGCTGGAGGTCTATGAAATTACTGGAAAGCCGCTCTCGCAACACCAGCAGGAAGCGCGCGCCACGGCGTTACCCTATCGCCTTATGAAAATTGCGCTGATACCCGAAAGCCGCGACTGGATTCGCGAACTGGCGGCGACCCGTTTTGACCAGATGCTGGAGCAGGGATTTCTGGACGAGGTTAAAAAACTGTATGAGCGCGGCGACCTGCACGCTGATTTACCTTCAATGCGCGCCGTAGGTTATCGGCAGGCATGGGATTATCTGCAAGGCAAGCTGGATTTTGACGAAATGCGCGAGCGTGCGATTATCGCCACCCGACAACTGGCGAAACGACAAATGACCTGGATGCGATCAGAGAGAAATATCACCCGTTACGACGCCAGGGACTATGATTTGAGTCAGGTGGTTGATGATATACAGTGTTTTATAAATAAAAAATAAGCTCCCTTATTTGTGAACTACTTCACAGAATGAAATCAGGCGTATCTTTAAAATGATCCTCAAGTCTGGAGTTGCCAGATCAAATTATCCAGGGAGGATACAGAGATGAAACATTCAAATGAAAAAACAGTTAATCAATCAAGCAATATCGTGATTCATATTAATGAGTCGCTTGATCGAGAGAATCGCGAGGTGTTAACCGGAAAGATGTGTCGTTTTGAAGGCGTGGTTTCCGCAGATGTAAAAGAAAAATGTCCGCATCTGATGATCGTTGGCTATGACCCGGAAGAAACCAAACCGATTGATGTCATCATGAGCGTCAGGGATACAGGGGTTCATGCGCAACTGATCGCTTGGTTATAAGCTGGAACAAACGCTTAAGGTAGTATCACTTTAACCGTCTGCGAGGGGCGCAAGATTTCATTGGCGCGATGATTGAAAATTATATCCAGCTCATAAATTGCTCCGGCAGGATCTATGCGCACGGCTTCAACGCCCAGGCTATAGATTTTACCGGGGTAGGTTTTTCCCCGAATCAGCACTTTGGCGGCTTGCCCGGGTTTGTATTTTCGCAAGGTATCTGCATTGACGAGGACGCGGGCCAGCATGCTGCCGTTTGGCGCGATGGCGATAAGCGGCCTGGATTGCAGCGTTTTGTAGACAATATCGCCTGGCCAGGCGTTTTTTTCGATAATAATGCCGTTGAATGGCGCTCGTAAAACCGTTCTTTCCAGCGCGATTTTCGCCAGTGTATATGATGCCTGGCGCGCTTCCAGTTCGGCATTGGCAGCGGCGTGTTTCAGTTTGGCGTCTTTCAATTCTTCGTCTGCAATCAGGCCGCGCTCATAGAGTTCTTTGGCGCGCTCCAGTTCATCCTTGCTGTCTTCCAGCGCCAGTTGAGCAAGCGCCGTTTCGGCTTTGGTTTTTTCCAGTTTCGCCTTGAATTCGCGTGGGTCGATACTGACGAGAATATCGCCTTTTTTTACATGCTGTCCCAGTTTGACAGGAACTTTTTGCAAAATGCCGTTATCCAGCAGCCTTAGTTCAACTGTATGCGCCCATTCAAGACGTGCGTTGAATGATTGCGCATAAGCCTGCGATGTTATGAACAGCAAAGCAAAAGCTGTTAGTCGGATCAAGTAAAATGGTTTGTTCATTCAGTTGTTTCCACGGTTTTGTTTGTGGCGTTTTTTTGGGACTTTTTCTGGTCGTTTTGAGTTTGGGTTGCCGTAGCCGTTGATGCCGGGTCTGCTGACGGGAGCAAAGTAGGGTTTAATATCGGCAGCCCCTGTAGTCCATTGAGTTGCGCCCAGG
>JANTHA010000142.1 GCA_024762625.1 Thiotrichaceae bacterium | reverse complement strand
ATTATCGTACCATTGTTGTTTACTTTGATGGTAAAACGCTGGGGGCCTCAATTAAACAAGTTAAAAGGCAGCCCTGAGCAGCCGTTGCTTAAGCAAAAACCATCCACGCTGAAGGAGCAAAAACATGCTACCCAGCCAATAAATAGTGCTTTAGATGGCTCTTTACATGATTCATGGCACAGTCAAACAGTAGAAGAAGTAATCAGATCTCTTGAGACTAATCCGAAAACAGGTCTGAGTAAGGTCGAAGTAGAGCAACGCCTTAAACGCTTTGGTAAAAATAAACTGGAAGCTTCCAAACCGGTTCGTTGGTATCAAATACTAGCCCGTCAGTTTGTTGATGTACTAATTGGGATTTTGATTATTGCCGCTATCATTTCCATGGTTGTTGGTGAAATCGGCGATGCAATAACCATCATGGCAATCGTGGTTCTTAATGGCATTCTCGGTTTTATCCAGGAGTGGAAGGCAGAGGAAGCTTTGAAAGCGCTACAGAAGATGCTTTCGCCTCATTGCAAAGTAATTCGTGATGGCAAGCAACAGCAAATTGACGCTTTTGGACTGGTGCCGGGGGACATCGTGTTACTGGAAATTGGCGATCGCGTACCAGCAGACCTGCGCCTGATTAATCCGCTTAACCTGAAAGCAGATGAATCAGCACTGACGGGCGAGTCGGTGGCGACGATTAAACAGTCTGAGCCGGTGGCAGAAGATAAACCGGTTGCAGAAAGACGATCAATGGCTTGGATGGGCACCAGTATTGCCAATGGCCGCACCCTGGGTGTGGTGGTTGCTACCGGTATGCACACAGAATTCGGACGGATTGCAAAACTCACACAAAGCGTTGGCAGTGAAACGACTTCCATGCAACGCAAGCTGGCCTATCTTGGCAAGCAACTGGGGATTATATCAATTGCCATTTCCATCGCAGTAGCGCTTGTCGGCTGGCTACTAGGCAAGCCATTACTGGAAATGTTTTTAACGGGCGTTGCGCTGGCAGTTGCAGTGGTGCCCGAAGGTTTGCCTGCGGTGGTGACCATCTCGCTAGCGCTGGGAATACGCGCCATGGTGCGTCATCGCGCCTTGCTACGGCGTTTGCAGGCGGCTGAAACGCTGGGTGCGGCGACCATTATCTGTACAGATAAAACCGGTACACTGACCAAAAATGAAATGACTGTTAAAACCATCTGGTTACGAAGCGGTGAAATTGAAGTTACAGGTAGTGGATATGATCCGGCCGGTCATTTTGAAATAAATGGCAAAAAAATTGACTACTTGCACCATCCGGATCTGGTGATTTTACTGGATGCCGGACTGCGTTGTAACCATGCCAAAGTTATTAAGGATCAGCAAGGTTGGCGTCAAATGGGAGAGCCGACCGAAGCCGCACTGATTGTTGCGGCATACAAGGCATGGCTCCACCCGGTTGATCAATCTGATTCGATCAGTGAATTCTCGTTTAATTCCACACGCAAACGCATGACGCTGATTGAACATCGAAATGAAGGCATGGTGGCATTTTGTAAAGGCGCACCCGAGGTGATTCTGGAACGTAGCACGCGCATTCTGGACAATGGCATTGAACATGAGCTCAGTGAAAAGGAGCGCGCCGATTTTACCGCTGCCTACACAAAAATGGCTGAATCCGGTCTGCGTACACTGGCCATCGCGAGGCGTAATCTGCCAGATGGCACTCTCCTCAATGAAGATGCAGTAGAAACTGATCTGACCCTGCTTGGCGTTGTCGGTATTATTGATCCGCCCCGTAGTAATGTACCTGCCGCCATCAAGCTAGCGCGCAGTGCGGGAATCCGCCCGATCATGATTACCGGCGATGCCGCAGCAACGGCGCTGGCGATCGCACACAAGGTCGGGCTTGACGCTACAAAAGCTATAACAGGACGTGAACTGGATAGCTTGAGCGATCCAACCTTGATTGACGCTCTGAAAGAAGATGTCGTTTTTGCACGCACAACCCCGTCGCATAAACTGAGGATCGTCACGTTGTTACAGCAGATGGAAAACGTCGTGGCAATGACTGGCGACGGTGTCAATGATGCGCCCGCATTGAAAAAGGCCGATATCGGTATAGCCATGGGTAAACGCGGCACCGATGTTGCCAAAGGCGCCGCCGATATGGTGCTCATGGATGATAACTTTGCTTCAATTATTGGCGCCGTCAAAGAAGGGCGACGACAATATGACAATATCCAGAAATTTGTGCGTTATTTGTTGTCATCCAATACCGGTGAGGTTATCGCGATTTTTGTTAATATTCTGCTTGGCGGGCCTCTGATTTTTTTACCGGTTCAGATTTTGTGGATGAATTTGGTCACCGATGGCATGACCGCAGTGGCGCTTGGGTTGGAACCTGCTGAAAAAGGCGTCATGAAACGTCCTCCGAGGGCAGCGCATGAACCCATTCTGGATAAGGCGGGGATGCTGATGATTCTGGTTCTTGGCGCTTATATTGGCGCTGCCACGCTGTGGATTTTTCATTATTATTTACACAGTAATTTACAAGGCCATTTGCAAAACCCGTTAGATGGAGGCAACGAAAATGCAGTTTTGCTTGCCCAGACCGTTGCTTTTACGGCGATAATAGTACTTGAAAAAATGAATGTGTTTAATTTTCGGGCTCTGCGAGAACCCTTACCCGTGATCGGTTTTTTCAGTAATCCCTGGGTACTGGGCGCATGGAGTCTGACGATAGCTCTTCAAGTGTGCGCGATTTATATGCCTTTTCTGCAAAATGCATTGCATACTGTTCCATTGGGCTGGAAGGACTGGGGAATGATAGCGCTGATTGCATTGCCTATATTGCTAGTCACTGAATTGTATAAATGGCTGAGATGGAGGCGAAAATCACCTACGCCATGAGTGTGCTTAGGAGGTTGTTGAAATTCGCTTAGGCGAGTGCGAGACAAGGCAAAATAGACCGGAAAAGCGTAGTTTACTGGAGTAAATGAGCATTTTGAGGTCTATTTTAACGCAGTATCGTACCGTCTAAGTAGAATTTCAACAGCCTGCCAGGATGTCATGGATACATGCATACTGGTTTCTGTGTTATATGATTGCTTATACCGATGTTCAGCAATTGCGCGTATAAGGATCAAGAATTACGATTTCATCTGTTTCCAGGCGCTTCATTAAATTATCGCCGTGTAAATCCCAGGCTAGAACGTCCTTGTATTTTGTATAGAAGTTGTAAAGTTTTGCGATGTCCTGGCCCAGTTCCGGGTCATAACGTTTGGAAACGCCCTCTATTATTTTTTGACGATCGGCGTCATTTTTCCAGTCCAGATCCTTGACACACCGATCAAAGTAAGCCGAATCGTCTTCATCCAGGTGTTTTAGTTTTTCCATGATATAGATGAAGCGCAGGTCGGTTTCATGGCCGGAATAGATAATTTCCTGACTCGGTGCTTCGACGATTTTATCATCTTCGGTGAGTATGCCGACGCGGTGGATATCCGGGACTTTTTTCAGGTGTTCCGCATGAATTGCGCCACAGTAATACTCAAGTCCGTAAGAACGCTTTTCCAGCAGCACATGCTTTTCATCAAATTCGTATACATTGGTCAGAAAAGTCATGGCGCATTTTTCACAAAAAATCTGTTCGTACTCGCCAGCAATAAAATTGTTAATGATTTCTTTGTTATTCATGATGTCAGCTAAACTTCAATATTATTTCTGGGTAGTAGTTTACAGGAGTCGCCACAGATCCCCGGATAGAAATCGTCAATCCAGAGGAGTACTTTTATACCCAGTGATTTCAGGTATTTTCGTTTTGGTTTTCCGTTAGTTAGATAAATGGGAATATTGGCGATTTCTAGAATATCTCTGATTTCACGTATATTGTCTTTGTCGGGCGCGCGTAAGGAACATACAAAAGGACTATAACCCGCCTTTTTTAACTTGAGTATCAGATCAATAAAAAATTCCTGATCAGCACTGATGGTGTTGTCCCAATCGATCGCAATATAGTTTGATTTGAGTTTGTCCAGCAGCAGATAGATGTCAATCAAAAACTCATTATAAAATTCGACCACATAATGACCTTCCTCCTGCAGAGAAGTTTCAATATGCCTGAAAATCTCAATATCTGGATCGCCGCTGTAGAAAAAAGTTAGTTTGTCGTCTTCGTCTTTTGTACTCATTATTACTTTACAGCTAGATGAACAGTATAGGTTTTGCCCTGTTTGATTTTTTTGTAGTTTCCAAAAACCTCTTTCAGGTTGCGTTTCATATACTGGCGAAGCCCATTAATGGTGACCAGATATAATCGACCATCGGTTTTAAGGTGTTGATAAGCATCATGCAGCATTAATGACATCATTTCCTTGCCGACCTTTGCGGGAACATTGGAAGCGATCACATTAAATTCAAGCGCCCGGTCTATATGTTGAAAACCATTACTCAGCATGGCTGTTGCATTTGAAATATGATTTAACGCGGCGTTTTTATTGCTGTAATCCACGGCCATGAAGTCCTTATCAACCAGTAGCGTATGCCCTTGCGGCGCAAGTTTCGCCATGGTCAGGCCAATCGGGCCATAACCGCAACCCAGGTCAAAGCAGTCATCATCGACCTTGATGTCGATATACTTCATCAGAAGACGAGTGCCTTCATCGATTTCGCGTGGTGAAAAAATGCCCCAGGTGGTGCGGTATTGCAGGGTGACCCCGGCAAGCGTTTCGCTAAAGCGGATATCCTGCCGGTAGCTGTCGAGCTGTTGTTGATCCATTAACGTCGGTTTTAATTCAAGTTGCTTCAATTAAAAAAGGGTGCAATCCGGTGGGTTGCAATCAAATAGGTATAAATGAACGCGAGCAAGCCGATTAACCACAGAACGCTGGCGACAGTTCTGGATAGTCCCTGTTTGAGCGCGATTACGCCAAAGCCGACATACAGCAATAAACCAATGATTTTAGTGGCGATGTAGCCCCCGGCAAATGACATTTTCAGCGCAAAACCAAGATAAACGCCGGTAGCGAACAGTAGTAGCGTGGTCAGGGAAGCCAGCGCCATCATTGGTCGCGAATGCACATTGCCCGCCAGCATCATGATACCGCGGATGAAATAGATGACTAGCGATGCAATCGCCATAAATACATGTAGTTGTGGTATATATTGCTGCATAAATTTATTTCTCGGGAGAACCGGCGGGTAAATAATCAAAAATGGCGTTAGCTTCGTTAATGGCGGTGTCCATATTTTGGGAAAGCGTGCAGTAATGGCCCATTTTACGCCCTTTTCTCGCTTCCTGTTTGCCATACAAATGCAGTTTGCTCGACGGGCTTTGAAATAAAACCATCCAGTTAGGATGACTTTGACCTTGTTCTTCTTTTCCTTCTTTTCCTTTTTTTCCTTCTTCTTCTCGGCGCCAGAGGTCGCCCAGCATATTGGTCATCACTACCGGGCTGAGCAGATCGGTATCGCCAAACGGCAGGCCACAGATCATACGCACCTGTTGTTCAAATTGCGAAGTAATACAGGCGTCTAGCGTATAATGGCCGCTGTTATGGGTGCGTGGAGCCATTTCATTCACCAGCAACTCGCCCTGCTTTGTAACAAAAAATTCAACCGCAAGTACGCCAATATAATCCAGGCGGTCGGCAATGCGCTTCGTCGCGGTTTGCGCCGCCATTGCAATAGATTCATTAATGCGCGCCGGAACCAGCGATTGAAACAGGATGCCATCGCGATGGATATTCTCGGCGACAGGAAAACACCGGCTTTCGCCATTCAC
>JANTHA010000141.1 GCA_024762625.1 Thiotrichaceae bacterium | reverse complement strand
TCGTACTCGAATGGTCACATATTAACTATATGCTCACATTCTCCGTGCGAAAATGCCTTGATATGAACCAAAATCTAAACACGCTGAGTAGTTACACTTATTATTGACTTATGTATGTATAATTGTGTCTTGCTAATAATTTACAAGACTCTATAATCAGCGCGATAGCTGTAGATTATAACTTTTCTTTTTATTTAGTGAAGGTCTATCTGCTGAATTAAAAAGAACTAAGCAGATTTAAATAAAACACAGCTATTTTCCTGTTTTTATTATAATTATCATATTGTAAATAATATGAATGCCACGAGGTTGTTTCAATGTCTGCATTATCAATGACTATTCTTCTCGGCATTCTTGTTATGCTGGTTCTGGTGATTGCTTTTGTGATTACTGTAAAAAGCGGTCAATACGATGATCTGGAAGGCCCGGCCCACCGGATTTTGATGGATGATGATGATCCGCGCATCCCTGGGAATCAGGCTGTTTCTGATGATGAAAACAAGAAAAACTAGCAGCTTTTAATCCGTTTTCAGTCATTGAATTTTTTCATGGTTTGTTACCGTAACATCTTAAAAGTTGCTGGCAATCAATGCATATAAGTATATTATATGGATGTGTTCGTTATAGATTTTATAGCGATCAGCTTTCTGTAATCATATCTGTTAATATATATATTTCTATAATAAAAACAAGGCAATGCTGATGATTTTAAGTAATTCTTGAAAAGAGTTGCTTGAAATTTTCTGTGTCATTTTTTGCCGGGTTTTTGTCGTGGTTTTTCGCTGTCTTTTCGTTCATACGGCGTTGAAGAACGATTTGTAATATTGGCAATAGATAGATAACGGGAAGTATTAAAAAAGTTAAAAAATACAATTTACACATACAATTTACAATTTAATTAGGAGATACATAGATGTCAGATAGGAGACTTCAGGTATTTCATGCAGTAGCTCGTTTGCTTAGCTTTACCAAGGCAGCCGAAGTATTACACATGACTCAACCTGCCGTGACGTTTCAGATACGTCAGTTAGAAGAGCAATTCGATACGCGTTTGTTCGATCGCGCCCATAACCGCGTTAGCCTGACCGAGGCGGGACACGTCGCTTTCGATTACGCTGAACGCATATTCGAGTTGTATGCCGAAATGGAAAACGCCATTACCGAAATTACCGGTAATATTAGTGGTTCTTTGACGCTCGGTGCGAGCACCACCATCTCGGAATACATGCTGCCCGCTTTATTAGGTGATTTCAACGCCAAAAACCCCGAAGTAAGATTACGTTTGCGCGTATCTAACACTGAAGGCATCGTTTCCATGGTGGAAAACAATGTGATTGACCTGGGCGTGGTTGAAGGGCCGGTTACCAATAAAAACCTGGTGGTGGAAGTTTGCCGCAAGGATGACCTGGTAGCGGTTGTTCCGCCAGATCATGAACTCGCCAAGCAGAAAACGGTTTCGGTCAAAAAGCTGGTTAAATATCCATTTATTTGTCGCGAAGAAGGATCTGGCACGCGCGAAGTCATTACCGAGCACATGAAAAATCAGGGTCTAGGCAAGCATGCCTTGAAAGCCTGTCTGGAACTGGGAAGCCCGGAAGCTGTAAAAGGCGCTGTGGAATCAGGCATGGGTATTTCAGTCATGTCCAGTGTGAGTATTGCCAAGGAGCTTAAACTAGGCACCTTGAAAGCGATTCCACTGGATCCGCCATTAAGCAGGGAATTTTCGTTCGTGCGCCAGCGTCAGAAGTTTCGCGTTCGCACCATGGAAGATTTGCTCGAATTTGCGCGGAATTATTGTAAGAAAGCATGATAATCTTGCAATGAATGCTTGTCTTGCTTGATCTCGACAACACTTGAAAGCCCTGATAATTCAGGGCTTTTTTGTGTCTGGATGATTGAGATCAAAGCTTAACGATTTTCAGGGCGAACTCCAGGGCGAACTCCGGATAGTGACACTGATGCCATTAGCCTGTACCATTTAACGCTTAGTGAATTATTAGGTGAATGTCATGTTTCCAGGCGCTACGCCAGCACCTCTGAACAAGCAGGAACGCAAACTCATCAGGCTTTATAAACGTCTGGATAAGTCTGACAGGGACGCCTTGCTGGCTTTTGCAGAATTTCTTGTGTCGCGTCGGGAGTCAGCCGCCAAAGTCTCGGAAGCTGGAGGGAAGGGCGCACAGGCGGTTGTGAGTGAACCTTTATCCATTCCACGTCCTGCGAAAGAAAGCGTGATTAAGGCGATCAAGCGATTAAGCGAAACCTATCCCATGGTGGAGAAAGACAATCTGCTTCATCCTATTTCTGATTTGATGACTGCGCATATGGTGCAAGGCAAGCCTGCCGAGCAGGTAATTGATGAGCTGGAAGTTGTTTTTAATAATGAATTCAATAAAATATCAAGTAATAATAATGAGTAAGATTAACCAGAATTGATTCTGAATTGACCCTGAATTAATGTTGCCTGTCAGCAAATGATAAGCCTATGCTAAAACTATTAACCGAATGGTATCACCGGCATTTTACTGATCCGCAAGTTGCGATGCTTGCGTTTTTGTTATTGCTGGGCGCCGCTGTTTTATTTTTTATCGGAGATATTATTGCGCCGCTCCTGGCGGCAATTATTATCGCCTATCTTCTGGATGGCGCTGTTAATGCCTTAACACGCCACAGGGTTCCACGCTTTCTCGCCATTTTAATTACCTTCAGTTTATTTGTATTATCATTAATAGTGGTGTTGTTTATTCTAGCTCCCCTGTTATTACGCCAGGCGACCCAGTTTGTGCTGGAAATACCCAGAATGTTCAATGAAGGTCAGAAGATACTGATGCAACTGCCAGAAAAATATCCATTTATTTCTGAGCAACAGGTAAGTGAATTACTCCTGGGTATTCGTAATCAGATCACTGATTTTTCTCAACAGGTAGTGAGTTTCTCACTGTCATCAGTATCTGACTTGTTAACCTATATGGTGTATTTAGTTGTTGTGCCTCTGTTGATTTTCTTTTTTCTGAAGGATAAAGAAAAGATACTGGCCTGGTTCAGCGGCTTTTTACCACGCGACCGCAAGCTGGTATCCAAAGTCTGGAATGAAATGAATGGCAAAATTGCAGGCTATGTGCGTGGAAAATTTCTGGAGATTATTATTGTCTGGCTGGTCTCTTACATCACGTTTTTGTTGTTTGGCTTGAATTATGCCGTTTTACTCTCTTTTGCCGTCGGCATTTCGGTATTGATTCCCTATGTGGGTGCGGCCATTGTTACCTTGCCGGTCGCCATCGTCGCTTATTTTCAGTGGGGATTAACCCATGACGCGCTGTATGTGATGATCGCCTATGGCGTAATCCAGTTTCTTGACGGTAATTTGCTGGTGCCGCTGTTATTTTCGGAGATGGTTAACCTGCATCCGGCCGCGATCATTGTGGCAGTCTTGTTGTTTGGCGGGCTTTGGGGCGTCTGGGGTGTATTTTTTGCGATACCTCTGGCGACTCTGATACATGCAGTGATTAATTCCTGGCCCAAAAAGAGCGTCGTGGATAAGCCGTCACATGGATAAAATTCACTGGCTACAACTTTCCAATGACAGGAAACATCCTTATCGAATCACGCGCTCAAAGCGCGCTAAATATGTTCGAGTCAAGCTCTCCAGTCATGGGGAATTGAGCGTCGTGGCGCCACATGGAGTCAATGCGCGACATGCGCATGATTTTCTGCATAGCCGCGCGGACTGGGTTGAAAAGCATCTGAAGGATATACCACAAAATGAACCGCCACAGTGTCCTGACAGGCTGGTTCTGAAACTGTTGGATGAAGAATGGGCAATAGATTATAGCGGCCTGAAAGCAAGCGATATCCGTCTGCACGAAACTGCACAGGGGCAATTATCCATACAAGGCAACACCACTGATCCTGATCTGGTCAGGAAGGTGATTCTGATGTGGTGTAAACAGAAAGCGCGGATAATATTTAACGACATGCTTCAGCAATGCGCCGAGCATTACGGCTTTCATTACAGGCGTTTAAGCATTCGTGCGCAAAAAACGCGCTGGGGTAGCTGTTCTTCCCAAAAGAATATCAATTTGAATTGTAGGTTATTGTTTTTTAGTGAAAATATCGTACGCTATGTGATGATCCACGAGCTCTGCCACACCATAGAAATGAATCATTCGAAGAGATTCTGGTCGTTGGTGGCTGAGTGTGATCCTGACTATAAAACGCATCGCAAAAAACTGAAATCCGATTCGCGGATAATATTTGCAAATGGATTCTGGCATTAAACCTGGCTTATAAACTGTGTTTGCGCCGCAGTCCGCTTAAAAGCACCTTTTATCGGGTAAATAGCGTATTACTGTTTCTTTTTGTCTGAATATTGTAAAATTACGTTTCGTAAAATTGTTTTTACCGTAAGAAACTTACTAATAATTAAAATAAAACATTAAAAATGCCTTATGTGAAACCAGAACATTCGCTGTCAGCCAGGCAAATGGCAAAACGCATAGCAATGCAAAAACAATGTCCTATACGCCTGAATAATCGAAAGCAGGCGGGGTTTAACCTTGTTGAAGTCATGATTGCTGCGCTGGTTATTTCAGTCGGCATGTTAGGCATTGCCGGTTTGCAACTGATAAGCATGAAAGGTTCGCATCAATCTTATATGCGCCATCAGGCGACTTATTTGCTTCAGGATGTTGTAGAGCGTATTCGCGCGAATCCCGCCCAGTTGGCTGCTTATGATGGATTTGACAGTAAAACGTCAGCATCCTTTAGTTGTCCTCCTGCAAAAGACTGTAGCGCCAATTCATGCAATGGTGCTGATCTGGTCAATTACGATAAAAGCAGCGTCGCCTGTGGTTTAAATCAACGGTTAAACAGCGGCAGAATTCAGGTCAGTTGCAACCCTGCGGGGACCTGTACCAGTAATAATATTAATGTGCGGGTGAGCTGGGTAGAAAGAGCTTTTGGAAAAGAAACGGTGGCTACCGATGCTGATGGGCGCTCCGATAGCATCGTACTGAATACGGATATATTACCGTTGAATCAAAATTAATAAGAAAGGCTCGTAATAAGCACAAGATATTAAGTTCATTACCAATAATTACAATAAACAAGAAAAGAATATATAAGAATATGAAGGGTAGCAGACAAGTTGACATAAAGTTTGGCCGGTCAGGTCTGAATAAAAATCGTTCAGCCTTACAGACAGGCCTGTCTTTGATTGAACTCATGATCGCTATGTTGATCGGTCTGTTCTTGTTGCTGAGTATTAGCTCTGTATACCTGTCCAATCTTAAATCCAGCAAGGCCAGAGATCAGTATTCCCAGCTTGAAGATAATGCCCGTCTTGCGCTTGAGTCGATGAGCAAAATCATTGAGCACACCGGATACGCAGAAAAGGTGGTTATGTTTGGCGACAAGTTCATCACGCAACCTGTCGTCAGCAATCAATGCGTGGTTAATAACAATGCGCTGTTTAATACCTTTGGCAGTACTGCTGATGATGATAGCGGAGCCAAGTTTACCGGGGATAAGATCGGCGTCATATATCTTGCCAGTACAGAACTCAATGTGGATTGCACCGGCAATGTTGCTCCGCCCAAATGTCAGCTGGGCGACCCCTTGAACAAGGGAAAGGATCCTTCACTGTCGCGCATCTATAATGCGTTCTTTGTGGAGCAGCAGGGTTCGGATGGAAAACTGGTTTGTTTGAGTTCGCTTGCGGTAGGCAAGCAGGTGATTGCCGATAATATAGAAAACATGCAAATCACCTATGGCATAGACACCAA
>JANTHA010000140.1 GCA_024762625.1 Thiotrichaceae bacterium | reverse complement strand
GCGTCCAGAAAAACCGACGCTGGAATCAGAAACGCAACGCATCGTAAAAGCCACCTGCTCCAATAATTGCGCCTGTGATAGAAATTATCGCCTGTGTTACACAAGCTGTGGCGGCGTGGTTAAATCGAGAAAAGTATGCGTGAAAAACTGTAACTAAAAACCAAAATAAACCTTCATTGCGTGAACGATGTCATCGCGCCAGATAAAACCCACAAAGCCCGCTAAAGCCAGCCATGGGCCGAAAGGAATCGGCTGGCTATCTTTCTGGCGCTGGATAATCATCCAGAGAATACCCAGCACCGCGCCAAACAAGGAGGCGGCAAATACGGTAAAGGGCAAAATCTGCCAACCGCCCCATGCGCCGATAGCGGCGAGTATTTTAAAATCGCCATAACCCATGCCTTCTTTTCCCGTGATTAAACGAAATAGATGGAACAAGCTCCACAGTGAAAGGTAGCCGATCATTGCGCCCAGTACGCTGCTTTGCAGGTCGACAAAAACATGATGATAGTTAACAGCGATGCCTAGCCACATCAGCGGTATGGTCAGGTTGTCCGGAAGCAGCATGGTTTTGGCGTCAATCAGGGCCAGCGTAATCAGCGTCCAGGTGAAGAAAAGCGCCGCCAGTGTTTGCCAGCCGAACCCCATTTTCCATGCGACAAAAACGGAAATGAGCGCGGTAAAAATTTCAATCAGTGGATACTGAATCGAAATAGGCGTTTTACAGGAGGAGCATTTACCCTTTAGAAAAAGATAACTGAAAACAGGCACGTTCTCGATGGCGGTGATCATGTGTCCGCAATGCGGGCATTGGGAGCGTGGGACGAATAGGTTGAATGTTTCCCTGGGCTTAACATTCTCATGGTCGCCGCCGAACAGGGCTTCACATTCTTCGCGCCATTCCTTGTTGAGCATGATGGGAATACGGTAAATGGCGGCATTTAAAAAACTGCCGATGATGAGGGAGAAAAAGCCGATAAACAGCAAGAAAACAGTATTGTTTTCCTTGAGTAGATTAATCAATTCCATGTGCGCTCCCCTTCCATTATTGCTTTAATTATTCTTTGACAAAAAAATGCCTCAAAGTTCGTCCGGTCACATTGAGGCCTGTTTTTTTGTTATTTCGGCCGTAGCGGTAATTTAGCCAACAACAGCGCCGAGCTTGAAGATCGGCAGATACATGGCGACAACCAGACCGCCGACCAGAACGCCCAGCACAGCCATGATCAATGGCTCTATCTGTTTTGACAGGGTGTCGACCAGATCATCAACCTGCTCTTCAAAGTAGTCCGCCACCTTGTCCAGCATTTCTTCGAGCCGACCAGATTCTTCGCCGATTTTTGTCATTTGCACGACCATGCTGGGGAATTGCTGTGTAGTCAGCATGGCGGTATGTAATTGCACGCCCTTGGCGGTATCTTCTTTCATTTGCAGGACGGCGTCATGATAAAGGATATTGCCAGTGCTGCCCGCCACGGCATCCATGGATTCTACCAGAGGCACGCCCGCCGCAAACATGGTCGACAAGGTGCGGGAAAAACGCGCTACGGCTGATTTATTGATAATAACGCCCATGACGGGGAGTTTTAATACAATGGAATCAACCAGGCGGTTAAATTTGGGTGAACGTTGACGCCCTTGCACAAAGGCAACGCCTATAATGATTGAGATTAGCACAGGTTGCCACCAGGACTCCTGCAACCATTCGGATAAGCCTATGACCCATAATGTAAAGGCTGGCAGGTCGGCTCCAAAGCCTTCAAAGATGTCCTTGAATTGAGGGATTACCCAGACCAGCATAATGGTCGATACAACGATGGCGGCAAGTATAACCATGACCGGATACATCATGGCTTTTTTCACCTTGGCTTTCATGGATTCGGTTTTTTCCTTGTAAGTCGCCACCTTGTCCAGCATGTCTTCGAGCGTGCCCGCCTGCTCGCCTGCATGAATCAGGTTGACAAACAGATCATCAAAATATTTGGGATGTTTGGCAAGCGCTGCAGCGAGATCGCTACCGCCTTCAATATCCTTGGTGATTTTTTTGACCAGTTCCTGCATGGCCGGTTTTTCATGTCCGGCGCTGATTAATTCAAGCGATTGAAGCATGGGAACGCCAGAGCGCATCATGGTGGTTAACTGGCGCGCGAACTGGGCGATATCAGCAGACTTTAAAGCCTTGCCTGTCAGGGCTTTACGCTTTTTTACAATCTTTTTAGGTGTAATGCCCTGTCTGCGTAAGGCAGCTCTGAGGAAATTCTCATTTGCCGCCTGGTTTTCGCCACGAATTTTTACACCCGCTTTATTGATGCCTTCCCAGACAAAGACCGGAAGTTCTTTTTCAGCGCTATTGCTTTGCAAGTTTTTAGATTTAAATGTTGCGGACGACATGTCAGTTACCTTGTTTTATTTATTTATTTATTCATTTAGTCTTTTGTTACACGTTCTAATTCTGCCAGTGAGGTGACGCCTTCCCGGACTTTGTTTAAAGCGGACTGCCTTAAATCATTAATGTTTTCCTTCTGCGCCTGTTCGGCAAGCTCCAGAGAGTTGGCTCCATTCATGATCATTGATTCCATCTTGGTGGAGATGGGCATAACCTGATAGATGCCGACCCGTCCCTTATAGCCATTTGAACATTCACTACAACCAACAGGTTCATAGACTGTCAAAGAAGACGATTCTATCTCTTCTTCATTAAACCCAAGCTGAATCAATGCGTTTTTGGGGATATCCCTGGCTGGCGTTTTACAGTTCTTGCATAAACGCCGTGCGAGTCGTTGCGCCACAATGAGATGAACCGATGAGGCGATATTAAAGGGCGGCACGCCCATGTTGACCAGACGGGTCAGCGTTTCCGGGGCGCTATTGGTATGCAGTGTGGACAAAACCAGATGGCCTGTTTGTGCGGCTTTAACCGATATTTCGGCTGTTTCCAGGTCGCGAATCTCACCGACCATGATGATATCCGGATCCTGACGCAAAAAGGCGCGCAATGCGCTGGCGAATGTCAGGCCAACCTTGTTGTCAACATTCACCTGATTGATGCCGGGCACCTGTATTTCAGCCGGATCTTCAGCGGTTGATATATTCTTTTCGGATGTATTCAAAATGTTAAGACAGGCGTAAAGCGTTACTGTTTTACCAGAACCAGTGGGGCCTGTAACGAGTATCATGCCATCGGGTTTGGATATGGCGTTCAGTAGATCCTGTTTTTGTTTCTCTTCAAAACCCAGATTATCAACACCTAGCGCTGCTGTGTCGGAATCAAGAATACGCATAACGATTTTTTCGCCATACAGTGTTGGCAGCGTATTAACACGAAAATCAATAAAGCGGTCATCGCCAACCTTGAAATGGATTCTGCCGTCTTGCGGTATGCGCCGTTCGGAGCTGTTAAGCCGCGCCAATACCTTGATGCGCGAGGTCATTTTCCGCGCGATGATTTTGGGCGGCATACTGACTACCTGGAGGATGCCGTCAATACGGTAGCGAACCCTAAGTATTTTTTCATAAGGCTCTATGTGTATATCGGAAACGCCTTTTTGAATGGCGTGACTTAATAATTCATTAACAAATTCGGTGACATCAACACCGGAATCGTCTTCGGCCTCTTCCTCATCTTTTTCAAGCTCATCTGTTTCAATCACCAGATCCATCGCCTGAGTGTTTGATGAGATAGACATGCCCGAGGCGACTGCATCTTCGCCTGAGGTGCCATATAACAGGTTTTGCAGCTTGGAATATTCGACGATGACGGGTTCCGGCACCAGTTCGGTTGCAAACTTCACATCGCCCAGGTTGTTTAAATAGGCGGGATCGGCAACCGCTACTGTTAACGCTTTACCTATCTTGAACAATGGATATAGCTGTAGTTTCTTGAGAATATCAATACTCATCAGATCCTGTATTTCTGATGTAATATCAATCGCATCCAGATCCGCCAGGCTCAAGCCATATTCAATGCTGTTGTACAACGCGACATCCATTTCATCGGCGATCTGTTTTTGAACAAGATGCGTCGTAATGGGTTTTTTACGCTCTATCGCGCCATGGTAAGCCGCTTCTGCTTTTTTGGGCGATAGTTTGCCATCAGCTACAAGTTGCTTGAGAATCTGGGGCACATGTTTATTTTTAACTACTGACATTTAATTGGCTATCGTATTATTAATATTATTATTTTGCCGTTATTTAAGATTGCAGCCTCTATTGTAAAGGTAGATTCAAATATAATAAATCTGAATTAGATAATCGGTAGTATGGCTATTTGATTACAACGGTTTTCCGTCTTATATTGAAAGAATGAAAACCAATCAAGAGCTAAGCATGAAAACGTATATGTGCATTGTTTGCGGCCTGATCTATGAAGAAGAAAAAGGCTGGCCGGAAGATGGAATTGAACCCGGAACCAGGTGGGAAGACGTCCCTGATGACTGGCTTTGCCCAGAATGCGGCGTCGAGAAATCCGATTTTGAAATGATGGAGATATAGTCCAGCCGTTTTGGCGACAGCTGGATCAATCAAGCCGTACCGGGGGTAATGGGGCGTAAGATTTGTTTTTTAAATCGCCGGACTGACCAGAGAAGTGATTTGTGATACTATTTTCGCCATTGACTGGTAAATGAGAGAAAAACAATGGCAGGTCATAGTAAGTGGGCTAATATCAAACACAAAAAGGCGGCAAACGATAAAAAACGCGCCAAAGTCTGGACAAAAATAATTCGCGAAATCACGGTTGCGGCAAAGGAGGGCGGGACTTCTGATCCTAATGCTCATCCGCGCTTGCGTCTTGCGGTTGACAAGGCGCTCGCAGCAAATATGCCGAAAGACACCATTGAGCGCGCCTGCAAACGAGGCGCGGGTGAGACCGATGGCGCAAATTATGAAGAAATTCGTTACGAAGGCTATGGGCCGGGCGGCATTGCGATACTGGTTGATTGCATGACGGATAATCGTAATCGCACCGTTTCAGAAGTGCGTCACGCTTTTACCAAAGCAGGCGGCAACCTTGGCACGGATGGTTCGGTCTCCTATCTATTCAATAAGATAGGCAGCATTATATTCGCATCAGGGGCGGATGAAGACGCCATCATGGAAGTCGCTCTGGATGCGGGAGCGGATGATATTGTCACGGAAGATGATGGCTCTATTGAAGTGATCACAAGTCCAGAGAATTTCTCCACGGTAGTTGCTGCGCTTAAAGAAGCCGGACTTGAACCACTTGCGGCGGAAATCACCATGCGCGCCGACCTGCTGACCTCCGTTGACACTGAAACAGCCGAAAAACTGTTGCGCCTGATTGATGTGCTCGAAGATCTGGATGACGTGCAGGAAGTTCATTTTAACGCCGATATTCCTGATGATGTATTGACAGCGCTGGAAGCGGCGGGTTAGTTAAGGTGCGCATTCTAGGCATTGATCCGGGATCGCGCATTACCGGCGTTGGCATTATTGAGAGCGATGGTCGTTACAGCCAGCATGTCTTCAGCACCTGTATCCGCCTGGGCAATGACCCTTTTCCTAATCGCCTGGGTAAAATCTATCAGGATCTGGCCTTGATCATCAAGCAGCATAAACCCGAGCAAATGGCGATTGAAGATGTGTTTCT
The DNA here is from genome assembly GCA_024762625.1 of Thiotrichaceae bacterium. Lineage (GTDB taxonomy): Bacteria > Pseudomonadota > Gammaproteobacteria > Thiotrichales > Thiotrichaceae > Cocleimonas. The sequence continues at coordinate 191 of JANTHA010000140.1, read as the reverse complement.
GTCCAACAATCCATCCTCGGCATTAAAACTGGGACAGGCGCGCGGCGCTGCGATTTGCGCCACAGTGATGCAAGACATTCCCGTGTTTGAATACAGTGCGCGGGAAATCAAACTGGCGGTTGTGGGCAAGGGCAATGCCGACAAATCACAGGTGCAGCACATGGTAAAGTTATTGCTTAACTTGCAGGGTA
>JANTHA010000139.1 GCA_024762625.1 Thiotrichaceae bacterium | reverse complement strand
TGAGTCTTCGCAAAAAAAAACGCAATAATATCACTCGCGTTTTTAAACGATTACAACAGGAACAAGCGTTCTCCATTCGATCCGCTATTGAGGAAATGGATAGCGACCAGGCTATAGACATACTCGCAGACCTGAACCGGGGAAGACGCGGCGACCTGAACAAACAAAGCGCATTTAACAGCGCCAGATTTGAACAATTCCATAAAAAACTGATGCGCCGCCTGATGCCATTGAACAAGGTTCAATTGCGTATTATCTGGTTTGAAGAGAAACCCGTAGCGGCGCTTTACCTGTTTATCGACAAACAGACCATACATGCTTACCAGAGCGGATTTATCAAGGAACATGGGCATCGCTATTCCCTGCTAACCACCTTGATTACCCAGGAAATTGCAGCAAGTATTAATAATAAACGATTGAAATATTTTAATTTTATGTATGACGAGAATGAGAAAACCTATAAAAAGCGATATGCCTCCAGCACCGAAACCATGTACGATATTTCATTTGACCAGAAAAAATTAAGCTGCTCCATTTACAAATTGTTACACGGGCCAGTTAAAGAGAGCATAAGAAAGACACTCAAACTATTCCTCAAATGAATCAAATGAAAAAGCGGTTCTGCTGGATTGTTTCATCCTGGACAAGCCATTTTCACTATCCGGATCAACAAGCAAATCCGACACATAAGTTTTGGTTCGAGCGCCTTTCTTTAACAGGCGCAAGCGATTCAGCGCATAATAGGAAAATGATTTGACTGTCGGCATCAGGCCGTCAGTCCGACTTGAACGATGCTTTATTCCCCATTTTTTCAAAATGTGATGATTCGCCCCATGGACGCCATTCAAAAGACGGCTCTCCCTTGAGCCATAACTGCTGGTCAGCGATACGTTAAAATCAATATTTTCAATACGGTGCGGCGAGTGTTGTGGCCAGCTCACTAGATCGCCCGGCTGCAATACAAAACTTTGCGCATATTCATCAAACCAGCTTTGGTAAGGCAGATTCTCATGTCGTTCTTCACCGATTATCTCCTCAACATAGTGTTGTGGCGTAAAACGGTCATCGCGCGGCGGATAAACCCAGGCTTTCTTTCTACCCTTGAGATGCCAGAGCATATTGGGATCCGGATCCAGATGATAATAAACCTGCACTCCGGGCGAAGAAATCAGCAAGGCGTTAAATGATTTTCGAGCGTAAGTAATATTGGGGCAGTTACGGTCAATTTTCTGGTAAATAGCGTCAATTAGATCGCCATATGCCTGTTTAAAACGATCAATATGAATCGCATTGATCCAGAGTCGTCCTTTTTTTAGCGCCTTGAGTATTTCAGAGCCGGAACAATCCGCAATATGCACTGGCGTCCACTCATGATGGTTTTCCGGGTCAGCGCCCATGGTATAACATTGCAGCCAGTTTCTTGGGTAATGATCCAGTAAATCCAGCAAGGCGTCATCACTGAACAAGGAAGAATGATGATAATCATGTTTTAACAACTGCACCTTCAGACTAAAATCATCATAGTCCCGCTGGCTCCAGTTGAATCCATCCTGATAATGCTCAGTCATAAGCTGTTCTGCGAATCTGCCATTTTCGGTTCAACAGTATAATACGTTTAAAGCAATAACATTTCACCGTTCTGACCAGCCAGCATCATTCGCCGAAGAACGTAGGCAAGAAAGCCATAAAATATTCAAAATGAAAAGCATGCGCCATTAACAAGCCATGCCTTTCATTATTAGCGTATGACCAACAAACGCCTTTGTAAGGTTGCTTGAAACTAGGAATCGCCGGTTTTTTTCATCCACGGCGGCGTTGGCATTTCCGGGGGTAGTGGAGCCACCGGCGCGGGCGGCGGTATCATTGCGCCCGGCATTTCGGCAACCAGCGCGGCCTGTTGTCCCATCGCGGCTTTCATTTGTTGATCCTGTATCCAGTACAGCTTGGCCTGTTGTTGCGCCTGAAATAATTCAAACTCCTTGGCCTGAAACGCTTCAAACTGGGTGCGTTCCTGTTCCTGATATTTTGCAAAATCTTCCTGATCCATGCGTTGCTTCATGTTCAGCCCCTTGCGATCCTGCTCCTGGTGCGCCTTGAATTCCGCCCAGTCGGTTTCCCACCAGTTTTCCTGAACATCCGCTTCCGAAATTTCAGGCAGAATATCTTGCGGCTTTGCTTCCGCGATCTGCTTATCCAGCGTTTCACTACCTGGCAGGGGCGTATTCAGGATATCCCTGATGCGCGCCAGCAAACTGTCATCATCATTCTCTTTACTATCTTCATTTTCATTCTTTGCAGGCGCTTTAGCAGCATCATTTTTGGCCTCGGTTCCAGGCAAAGGCTGGTTCAATAACTCCCCAAGGCGATCAAAAAAACTTTTTTCCGGTTTGCCGGCCTGTTCTGTCGTTTGTTCTGGCATCATAAAATCCTCTTGAAAATCACCTTATTTTTTTAGAAAACGGGTCAACCAGACCAGAATAACAGCGCCAATCGTGGCGGTGACAATGGTTGCAATCAAGCCGCCAGCGGTATTGCCCAAACCCGCAAGCGCCATCAGATAGCCGCCAACCACACCGCCCGCGAGTCCCAGAATGGCGTCGCCTATCAAGCCAAATGGCGACGCGCCGCCCATAATCTTACGCGCCAGAATTCCAGCAACTGCGCCAACTGCAAGCCATACCAGCAATGTCCATAAAGCCATATCAATTCTCCTGAATTAAATCACGTTTAATATTAGTATATTAGAATATACTATGGATTCTGGATTTGCAAAAAAAGCCTGTCAAAATTTTTCTTGTACCCGTCGCCAATAATGTTAGCCTAGCAGGTTATTGAAATTCGCTTAGGCGAGTGCAAGACAAGGAAAAATAGGCCGAAAAAGCGCAGTTTACTGGAGTAAATGAGCATTTTGAGGTCTATTTTAACGCAGTATCGTGCCGTCTAAGTAGAATTTCAACAGCCTGCCAGGAGAGATATGATAAAAAACAAGGAAAACCGGGTTCGGGTTAAAATTTGCGGCATCACATCCGTTAAAGACGCCATGTACGCCTGTGACGCAGGCGTTGATGCGATTGGACTGGTTTTTTATCCCAAAAGTCCGCGAAACGTCAACATTGATCAGGCAACTGAAATCTGTAATGCGCTGCCTCCCTTTGTAAGCGCCGTCGGTTTGTTTCTTGATGCTTCATTGGATTTTGTTCATTCCGTGCTGGCAAGCGCGCCACTTGACTTGCTACAATTTCATGGATCGGAAACGCCTGATTATTGTAGCGCCTTTCAAAGGCCCTATATCAAGGCGGTTGGCATGAAGGAAATACAAGGTGATGACAGCCTCACTAAATTTGCCAACTATGCTAACCAATTTACTGATTCCAAAGGCTTTCTTGTTGATAGTCATGGCACAGGAAAAGCGGGCGGAACCGGTAAAACATTTGACTGGGGTCACACGCCGCTCGACTATGATAAACCGATTATTCTGGCTGGCGGTTTAAACCCGGAAAATATCGCCGCCGCCATTGAACAAGCTCCCGTCTATGGCGTCGATCTGAGCAGCGGTGTGGAAAAAGAACCCGGAATCAAGGATAAACACAAAATCATGCAGTTAATGAAAGAGGTAAAACGTGTCCATTGCAAATAGCAACACTAAAATAATCGGCGACGCCAACCTGGCGAATATTGATCTTAGCAAGGTAGACTGGAACGCCTACCCTGATCAAAAAGGCCATTTTGGCATTTATGGCGGACGCTTCGCCGCCGAAACTCTGATGGAAGCGATTGATGAATTAGGCACTGCCTATGCAAAACTCAAGGATAATCCGGATTTTCAGCGTGATTTTGATAATGATCTACGCCACTATGTCGGTCGTCCCAGCCCGCTTTATCACGCTGAGCGCTGGTCGCGGGAACTAGGCGGCGCGCAAATCTATCTGAAACGCGAAGACCTGAACCACACCGGGGCGCATAAGATCAATAACACCATTGGCCAGGCGCTACTCGCCAAACACATGGGAAAAAAACGCATTATCGCCGAAACGGGCGCAGGCCAGCACGGTGTGGCGACCGCCACCATCGCCGCACGGCTGGGACTTGAATGCGTGGTTTACATGGGCTCGGTTGATGTGGAGCGCCAGGCGCCCAATGTGTACCGCATGAAACTGCTCGGTGCGGAAGTCAGCCCGGTGACGTCTGGCTCCAAAACACTCAAAGATGCGCTTAACGAAGCCATGCGCGACTGGGTAACCAATGTTGACGACACCTTTTACTGTATTGGCACGGTGGCGGGGCCTGACCCCTACCCCGCCATGGTGCGTGATTTTCAAACCATTATTGGCCGCGAAGCAAAACAGCAATGCCAGGAACTGACCGGCAGGCTGCCCGATGCGCTGATCGCTTGCGTCGGCGGCGGCTCCAACGCGATTGGGCTTTTTCATGAATTCCTGCCTGATCTGGATGTGGATATCTACGGCGTTGAAGCGGGCGGATACGGACTTGAAACCGGCAAGCATGCAGCACCCTTGTGCAAGGCGAAACCCGGCGTGCTTCATGGCAACCGCATGTACCTGATGGCTGATGAAAATGGCGAGGTGATGGAAACACACTCCATATCCGCCGGGCTGGATTATCCCGGCGTAGGACCGGAACACTGTTTTCTGAAAGACACCGGACGGGCGAACTATGTCGCCGTGACCGATGATGAAGCAATGCAGGCGTTTCATGCGCTAACACGCATCGAAGGCATTATTCCCGCGCTGGAAAGCAGCCATGCGCTGGCGTACGCCATGAAGCTTGCGCCCACCATGGGCAAGGACAAGAACATCATCATCAACCTATCCGGTCGCGGCGACAAAGACATCAACACCGTTGCGGCGCTGGAGGGGATCAAACTATGAGCAATGTGAGTAATAAAAGACTGGCCGCCTGTTTCGCTAATCTCAAGGCCAACAACAAAAAAGCGCTGATACCCTACATCACTGCAGGCGATTTCGAGCCTTCAATCACCGTACCTTTGATGCATCATATGGTTAACAGCGGAGCCGATATTATTGAACTGGGCGTACCCTTCTCTGACCCGATGGCGGATGGCCCAACCATCCAGCTCGCCTGCGAACGCGCGCTTGAGCATCATACCGGTCTGCGTGATGTGATCGCCATGGTTGATGAATTCCGGCAAACTGACAAGACCACGCCCATCGTATTGATGGGCTACCTTAACCCTGTAGAAACAATGGGTTACAATGAATTCGTCGAATCAGCATCAAATGCTGGCGTTGACGGATTGCTGACCGTGGACATGCCACCCGAGGAAGGCGACGAGTTGATTCCGATATTAAAATCACATCAGATTGATCCCATTTTTCTTCTGTCTCCCACCACAACCCCGGATCGTATGGACAAAATTGTCGCCGCTGGCAGCGGCTATCTTTACTATGTCTCCCTCAAAGGCGTGACAGGTTCCAGCGCGCTTAACGTCGAAGAAGTCGCACAAAAAGTAGCCCTGATTAAACAACACTCGGAAATGCCTGTTGGCGTTGGTTTCGGCATCAAGGACGCCGCAAGCGCCTCTTCGGTCGCAGCCGTTTCCGATGGCGTCATCGTGGGCAGCGCCATCGTAAAAATTATAGAAAACAATGCGAAGATTGCTCATAACAAGCCAGATGTTGCTGAGACAATACAACAGGAAATTGGCGCACTATTAGCTTCAATGCGTAAGGCCATGGATGGCTAGGCACTCGAAGTTTTCCTCATATATACTATAACTGCTATCTCGCTAATTGGGATAGCAGCAACCTAAGCGTCTTTTCTAAATCACTTTTAACCTTCTAGAGTAAATTTAGAAATGAATTATGGTTAATAATAGTTAACATTCAATGACGAGGTTCGTAGCCAGTAGGCTTTGATTTCTTTTTTGACGTCAGCTAATGGCTACGAGTTACTTTTCTCTCTTTGGCAAGAGAAAAGTAACCAAAAG
>JANTHA010000138.1 GCA_024762625.1 Thiotrichaceae bacterium | reverse complement strand
AGTCTCTATTTAAACAATAAGAAAACTTCAAACCGCTAAATTAGAAATTTAATTTAAAAATTAATGACAAGAACAAAAGCTCTGCATTCTACACCCGGACTATTGAACATAATTAATGTTTTGATTTTGTTTATTGATAAATATTACGCAAAAAACATGCCTAGACTATTCACCTCTTAAAAATAATTGTAGTTCATTGATTGTTAATAAATTTTTTTAACAGATCGGTTTTTTGTATCTGTGGGCTTATGCACAATAACCATGCATTTTTATATACAGGTACAAAAATAGATGCACTAACACGCTAAACCACAAATCTGTTGCAAACCATTATGTGTGGTTGTGTTTTTTATTCCATCGGGTCCGCACCCAGCGTACCCACTAGCTCAGTAAGATAAGAAGTATCCGTTACATGTTGTAATTTCTGCTGGGCCACAGTCAATCGGTCAAATATTCTAAGGCGCTGTGCTTCATCAGCATGTGTTTTTCTTTCCAGAAAACTTGTCAGATATTCAACATGGCGTTGCCATAGGCTAATATCCCGTAGCTGTTTCACTTTCAGGCGCTTTCTATACCAGTCAGATGCCATCAGTGCTTCACGTGTGAACATGGCACGAATCTCTGGGTGATGAGCATCTCTACCCTGGTCTTCACCAGTTGCCATGATGTTTAGCAGTGCTTGAAGTGGTGGGCAGGCTTGATGGATCGAGCCATCATCTAAATAGTTCTGGGCGACTTTTTGCTGGGCTTCGACAATATTGTTAATCCCATCCACGTAGTCTTCCATATTCTGGGTTTCAGGTTGCAAGATTTTTTCATTAAATACGACAGAGGGATTATCAAATATTTTGCCGAAATAGCTATGTACAAACCGATTGGTAATACGGTAGCCTAGGCGGCTGGCTAACACTTTCTGGCCATTGTGTTCAAAATCTTCGAGCTTCTCCAGCTGCCCTTTACTGATCAGGTAGTCAGCCTGTCTGACCTCCGGCTTTAACTGTGCCCAGATTTCCGGAATAATCAAACTGATGTCATGGTTAACCTTCATTTCTGGCCCCACATAGCCCGCTGCGCTACTAAAGCCTGAGTAGCCCGTAAGAATATAGGAGACCAGCGCATTATTTAAATCAGCTGTTGGGTAGAGTGCATTGAACGGGCCTTTGGTCAAGGCACCTTCTGATCCGGCTCCCGTAGTAGACGGGGATTTGCCTGTGAGGCTGCAGATGAAATCCATAAACAGCTCGGGAAGCTCCTGATAGTGAATCGGATTATAAACTGCCAGAGAGCGGATACCGGCTTCAGAGTCTGGCGGATTGTTTCTGCGGCCTGTTAGCACTGCGTCCACCGGAAAATAAATGGGCTCATCAAGTGTTGCACGTCGATGAAAACGTGCGCTAATTTCAGCCAGATACATTTTTATGGGTTGCGCCAAACCGGAGCGAAGTTGCAGGTAACGGGGGTTCTTACTGGGTGCACCGTTCACCATTAAGGGATGAGCGGATGAGACAGCAAACTTTCCTTTCTTAAGGCTTTTCAGCAATAATTTCCGCATGGGGGGCGTGTACTGATCAAACTCAACCTGATCTTCACTAATCTCTTTGAGTTCTTCTGGCGTAAGGGGATGGAAATTTGCAATGAAATTATCGGGTTGTGACATTTCCAGTTCTGTTTGTGTATCAAAGCCCTTGATGATGGCATCATCTGGTCGTTGAAATAAACGGTATTCACAATTGTTGATCAATTTGACGCATTCATGATGATTGTTTTCAGGCTTATTGCTCAGGTTTTTGGCAGGCACTACGACAGATGCGCTAATATCATCTTCCATCTGGATTTTTTCAGTGACTATATAGTCCTGACGCATTTTGTATATTCTCCATGCACCTGCTTCATCAAAGCCCACACGCAAGTAGGACATGATTAATTTCCTGTCCTGGAATTTTAATTCATGCCCCGAAATATCGTCCACAATATCCACACTATAGTACTTTTTCCAGTCTGTCCCCCACTCGGGGCGGTAGAAGCGTTTGATCATAAATGCCAGTGCTTTGATGGAATCCGGAATACCTATCAGCCAATCGTTGTATTCTGCAATAAATTTCTCTTCAGATGGGGTTAGCATTTTAATCATTGAACCAAGACTTCTATCCATGCTCAAGGGCGAGCGTGGAGGATGAAGACTATAATCTGGATGAAATTCCGCTTTATAACGGTTCGAATAGTCGTAATTGAAAATTTCTTCTACTTTATTTAAAGAGTTATGCAGGTTGTCGATATACATGGGGCCATAAATAACCGCGTTATCAATCGCTTTGGATATTTCTGATTTACCCCCACCCGAAACGGTACAGGGTTTGTGACAGAAAGTACCCTCAGCGTCAGTACCCACAATCCGCCAGGTAGGTGCTTGCGGATGTTTTTCCATCGACACTTTATAACCACTGGGGTGAACATAAATTCTCCCGGGTATGAGCTTGATGGATTTGGTTTGGCCTGCATCAGTCCATGTCACTGTCTGATTATTCAGATCCATTTTAAGGTCTTCTGGCACATAGAGAATCTGCGGGTATTTTTTATCGATGCCATACCCTTCTTCCTGAAGATCCATGATCTCGCCGTATCTTTGCATAACTTCAGAAAATTTGTAGTCGGTATTCTTGGTGCGTATATCTTTGCCAAACTCTTCGCCATGGTTATGCCGCGGAAAAGCCAGCGCACCACCTGAATGCTCTTCCTCAGCAAAGCCAAACAGGTTAGCGGCATAACTGATCTGGGTTTTTACTTCTTTTTTGCAGTAGCCAAAATAATTATCGGCAAGCATGGTAACAATCACGCCTTTTTTATTTCTGGCTGTAATTTTAAATGGTTGTCCCTCGTTATAAAGTTCATCTTCGTTTTCCCAGCACATGCCATCTTTTTTCTGTCGTTCAGTTGCATCGCTTATATGCGGAAGACCCATTTCTTTTTTCTTCATCTTGACAAGATGAGGAGCGAGAATTACGCAGCCGGTATGACCAGACCAGTGTTCTATATCCAGACCTGCATCATTTTCAGCCAGCGATGGATTGCCTGCATTACCGAAAATACTTTCCACAAAATCCAGATTTCCAACCAATGTGCCCGGTGCAAAAAAACGAATTTCCATGCTCTTTTGCGCTTCCGGTTTTGCTTCATCCGAGGTTGGCATTGCCGGGCAGACAATGGGTCGCAGCATTGTGGAGATAAAACCGTGTGCCGGTTCTTGCTGTTCAGAAGTAAAAGGTAGTATTGATAATTCCTTTGGAGGATTGAGGGCTTGTTGCAACAGACTGGCATAGGTGATTTTGGGTACTTCTTTTTTTTCACCCGGAACCGGCAAACCTCCCTCCGCGATATGAAATGAGCCAGCCGTAGTACGTCGATCACGTGCAGTATTATGTAACACACCCTGACTGACTCGATAGCTTTTTACATATTCGGATTCAAAGAAATCACCATTCACAGGCAAAGAGAGCTCGCGCGCAACTCCGTGTCGATCCAGTATGATGGTATTGGAGGGCAGCACAGGCTTCACATCGCTGCCACTGTCTGTTAAATATTCGTCTAAAAAGTCCTGAATCCGCTGGTCAGCAGGACAAAGGTAACGCGATAGCAAACGTGTTTTTTCACGATAGCTTTTTAACAAGTCATCCGCTATGGTGAAAAAATCGGTATTGCATTGCTCTGTATCGCAAGCCGTAAGCCCGGAAGAATGTAACTTTAAATTGATAAGCAACTGTATGCGCTTTCTGTGTTCATCAATCTTTCGTGTATCGCTACTTTGATGCAGTCCTATTGCTTTTTCCAAATTCATTTCATTAGCCTTTGCGTATTGGTATTGATCTGGATGCTTGAAACGTCAGGTTCAAGACATTGTTCAGGGTTTATCATCATGCAACATTTCGCAGCCTGTCCTTATCGTGTCGTTCCTGAGGCCTTTTGCCTGGGAGTTTTCGCAATAATAAGGAGGGTTTGCTCATACTGGCAGGCGGGCTGATGCCCATCAGTTCAAGCAATGTAGGTGCTACATTGGCCAGTCCGCTATCACAAGACAATTGCCAGTTTTCTTCATCGACAATCAGGCAGGGCACCGGATAGGTTGTATGCTGGGTATGCGGATCACCTGTAAACGGGTCGACCATTTGTTCGCAGTTTCCGTGATCAGCTGTTAACAAAACAGAATAGCCCGCATTTTCTGCGGCTTCCATTACCCTGTTTGCTTCACGGTCCAGTGTTTCGACTGCTTCTATTACCGCGTCACGTTTTGCGGTATGTCCGACCATGTCACCGTTAGCAAAATTAACCACGATAAATGCATATTTTCCCTTGCTGATGGCGCCTACGACTGCATCGGCAATTTCCCTGGCACTCATGGATGGCTTCTGGTCATAGGTGGAGACATTGGGTGAAGGTATCAAAGTATGATCTTCACCAGGGTAGGGTTCGATGTGTCCGCCATTAAAGAAATAGGTAACATGCGCATATTTTTCGGTTTCAGCACAGTGAAACTGGGCCAGCCCCAGAGTGCTGATAACATGTGCCAAGGTTGTCTCAGGTTGCTCGGGTTCAAAAGCATAGGGCAGCGGCAGAGTACGATCATAAGGCATTAAACAGGTAACTGCGGCCAATGGAACGTCGCCACGGTCAAAACCACTAAAGCCAGGGTCACCCAGTGCAGCGACAATTTGTCGTGGCCGGTCCTTACGAAAATTAAAGCAGATAACGGGGTCATCTTTACCGATGGTGCTGAACATGGGGAGCAATATTGGCTGGATAAATTCATCGGTATCGCCCGCTGAATACGCACTCAGAATGGCGGATCTGGCGCTTTTAGACTGGTGTCCTTTGCCCAATGTTAGTGCGCGCCACACAAGCTCCGTGCGCTCCCAGTTACTGTCGCGGTCCATTGCATAATATCGCCCTGTAATACTGGCAATTCCGCCCCCGCTTTCATGCAATAAAGGTTCAATCTGATTCAGGTAACTCAAAGCAGATTGTGGAGGCGTGTCTCTACCATCCAGAATCATGTGTAACATGGGTTTAACGCTTAGGCTTTTGCATAGTTTAATCAATGCTATCAAGTGTTCCAGATGGCTATGTACGCCTCCGTCTGATACCAGCCCCAACAGGTGAAGCGGCTTTTGGTGCTTTCTGGCTAAATCAATCGAAGCAAGTAAAGCGGGGTTAGAAAAGAATTCATCACTGGCAATGGCATCACTGATGCGTACCAGGTCCTGACGAATCACCGAGCCTGCCCCGAGGGTCAGATGACCGACTTCTGAATTACCCATCTGCCCATCAGGCAGGCCAACGGCGGCACCAGATGCACTTAATGTTGTGTGTGGGAATCGGCTGAAATAGTCATCAAGATTGGGCGTGTCAGCTTCCAGAACGCCATTGTGGCGTTTGCTGGAATTGATGCCGACACCATCAAGTATAACTAGAACCACTGGACGGCGTGGTACCCCTGAAACGTTGAGCATAATTTGGATTATCCTCTGCTTTAATTACGTTATTAACATCAATAATGCAAAATACATGCCTAAAAATAGCACTAATGAAAAAAATCATAAGTCATTGATTATTTTTGATTATATAAATAAGCCGTGTTTCTGTGTTTGTAGGTCGATGCACAATGAGCATGCTAAAATAAGTTTTTGCACCAATTGTGCGTCTATTACAAGCTTGTAAGAATCAGAGGACGATACGCTTATTCCTGTTTCTAGTAGACCATAATCAGCATTATTTGAGATAAGTACATAGAAAAAGATAAGTTTGAACTAGGTCAAGGGACTTTCAAATAGCTAAGGAAGGTTCACTGGATAAAACTTAACGAATTACTGTACCAAAAATATCTAAGCTTAAGATAACATAAAATCCTGTTTCGATTCGTCTTTCAGAGTCGAAGCAGCACGGAATTGAAACAAAAAATATGGGGTAGAAGTCGGAGTATAGAAAAAATACATGTAATTTTACCTCTGTT
>JANTHA010000137.1 GCA_024762625.1 Thiotrichaceae bacterium | reverse complement strand
CTTTTAGGAAGGGACTCAATATCGTGCCAGATCAACGGCCTGGCTAATAAAGAACACCGATGGTTGAGGCGCGACCTAGCCCTTTTAACAAGCCGAGTAGCGCAGGGAACCGCTTGCGGCTTGTTAACCGGGCGGCTTTCTTTTGGGTGCTTTTCTGTAGCTGTTGACAGAAAAGTGCCTCGTAGCCATGCATACATGCTAACAAGGAAGTCAGTCTTGATAGGCTACGAAATATATTGATAAAGTTAAGAGGGCAGTAGTGATTCAAATTGGTTTTCCGGTTAGCATAGGCTTCCATGAAGCCCGTCAAAATGTCTCGTTATTACCAGCCACAGCCATTTGAAATTGGCCAGACAGTTTCCTTGAGTAAGGAAAATCATCGTCATGCGGTTCAGGTGCTAAGATCCACAGTGGGCGACCCGCTGATTTTGTTTAATGGCCAAGGGGGGGAATACCAGGCCAGATTTACAAAAATCAATAAGCGCGACTCACAAGCCATGATTGAATCATTCATTCATGCTGAGCGTGAATCCTGCTTAAGGATTACCCTGGTAATGGCAATGATAAAACCTGAAAAAATGGATTTCGCCATTCAAAAGGCGGTTGAACTTGGCGTTGATGCGATTCAGCCCATTTACACCAGGCGAAGCGTGATCAGGCTCAAGGCCCAACGACTGGAAAAGAAGTTGTTGCACTGGCAGGGTGTGATCATCAGCGCCAGCGAGCAATCGGGACGCACCCGTCTTGCGAGTATAGAATCGCCGATAGAACTGGATAAATGGCTTGACGCTACAGACATGGAGCATGGTTTTGTCATGCTGCCTGGCGAATACCCCGGCTTTATGCAGGTGGATACAGGGCAGGATGGATTGACAGAGCTTGCTCTGATGATTGGGCCTGAAGGCGGCTTTAGCGATGAAGAAGAAAAACAGCTTATCGCTCACAAGATCACGCCGCTAAGCGCCGGCCCGCGCGTACTGCGCGCCGAGACGGCGGCAATCGCAGGCATCAGCGCTTGTCAGTTACGCTGGGGCGATTTTTAAATCGCTAAATCGCTTTACCCAGTTTCTCTTTTTCGGCTTTCAGGAGCATCTTATGGACTTCTCTTGAAGTATCCTCATCTGCTTCCTTGATAAATTCATCCAGGGGTATGGTCTTGTTAAGGCGCGTGTCAATCGGACTCAAGGTCTGATTGTATCCTGGCGTTTCAGAAAAGCCCGAAGTCAGCGATAGCTTGTCCACCAGATCGGAGAATTGATAGGCGATTACCGGCGAACTGACCAGTGCGGCAACGCCGATAGCGGGTATCCATTTGGTGTGGTTGGTTTTAACCATGTAGAGCGCCAGCAGAGCCGGAATCAACAGGAAACTGGACATGTTCTTAAGGATGTCGCCAGGCGTATTCGAGGTAAACAGATAATTCAGAAAGTGCCCCAGATAGTCAAATAACTGCGGCACCAGAAAAATAAGCGAGGCGATGCTGATCGCAGGGACAAGCTCCCAGCGGTGGGTCGAGAGTCTGCTGATGCCAGAAATGACAATGGTAATGCCCAGAATGGTTAAAATGGAGGGCAGAACGTTGCTTAAATAGTAAATGGGCTCCTTGGCTACCGGCGTTACCAGATAGCGCTCCAGGAAGAATATGCCAATGGTGGCGAGTAATAGCACAGCACTCCAGACCGGGCTGCTGAATATGCAAAAGAAACCGGAACATTCCCGGATGCGCGTTTCTTCCACCGGCATATCGGCGGCCAGCAGGCGCGCTTTCATATCGCCCAGTTTCAGGTCGGCGGGCAGGGAAACGGTCACTGCTTCACTCCCCATTTTCTTGCCATTCAGGCGGGAGCCGTTCTCATCAGACAGATTTTGTACTTTGAATTGATCTTCAGTGTCGCCTGCGTCAATGACCATGTGATGAGGCGAGACGGATAAATCAGACAATATGATGTCGTTATCAAATGCGCGCCCCAGCGTGACGGGCAATGAATCAATCTTGTGATAGTTGTGAATGCCACGATGCGTGGTTTCGAGAATTACTTTTGTTGCCATTTAAATGTCTCCAGCATGCGCTTGAACAATGCAAGCGCAGATTTTGCATCGGTTCCCGTTAAATCGAGGTTAAACAGAAAACCTTTGTCCTTGTGGCCTACTAATGCTGTGGTAAACAGCATATCACTCAGACCCTTGTATTTCAGATAATCGCGACGACATACGGTCGTTTTAAAATCCTGACCGGCGACCTTGGTGAAGTCTGTATGACAGGAAAAATTGGTGACATCGCGCTTGCCTGCATGGCTGCCGATCACACTGTTGTTGACTTTTTCATAACGACGATAGAAACGGCTTGGATTCAATTTTTGCGTATCCAGCCAGACATATTCGTAATTGATGCTACCGACATCAAGGCGTGATGACAGGAAGATATCATCTTCATTAGAGCAACGCGTGAAGAATGAGCGGAACAAATCATCATCTTTTGGTTTACGGCTGGCGTCCCAGCAACGCATGGATTTGTCCAGTTCCGCGGGAACGATGAACGCGCCGATCTTGGTACCGCTCCATTTATTACTGAGTATCTTTTTCAATATTTTGGTCGCATGTTCTTTTAATTGTTGTGAGCTATGGGCAAAGCGGTCTTCAATGGGGCGGAACTTGTTTTCAGCAACGCGATTAAGAACATTTTTCAAATAACTGGCTGGCACCAGAAAACTGATGGCGTTGCCCGAAGTCGCCACGTTTACGCCGATGACCCGACTTTGTTCATCCAGCGCGGGTCCGCCGCTCATGCCTGGATTGAGACTGCCGGAGAATAATATGTTGCCATCTTCGTCCTTGGTGAGAATGCCGTTATTGGTTCCCTTGATAATGGTAAAGCCAAGATCCATCGGGTTGCCAAGTGAATATAGCGGCGCGCCTTTCTCGGGAATATCGGCAAGCTCTAGCGGTTCGCCCAGGGCTTGTTCAGCCTTGACTACGGCGAGGTCATGTACGATATCAAAATCAAGTAACTCAAGCGGGCCGGATTTGCCATCGGTTGAAAGGTAATCCAGCGTATAAATATCGGGATCATTGATATATTCGCTGACGACATGGTAGTTGGTCGCCAGTATGTTGTTGTTCTGTACAACAAAGCCAGAACCGATACTGGATTTTTTGCCGGTCTGCTTGTTGATGACGCGAACCTGATAAACCGAATGTTCAACATCCATATAGATATTCGTGGTGTTGATTTCCGCATGGGCGACTGAGCCGGTCAGGGGCGCCATCAGAGTTAGCGCGTTAAACAGCGTGAAAATAAAAAAAAGCGATAATTTGAATTGTCTGGTCATTTAGTCGATACGTTTAATGGTTTGCATCATGCCGCCTAAAGTGAAGCATGATGATTTGGTTTGCGCAAAGTACCCTATCAATCAAATATAATCCAGTGTATCGGGGCGACATTTGTTTAAGTGGGGTTATTTTGGCGCTGAAGCGCCCACTCAATATGTTCCTGTAGCAATTCTGAGGATGAGTGGTGTTTTTCAATAAGCGCCTGTTTGATTATGGGGGATGGCGGCGCATTTCCCAAGGCTATGACAAGATTTCTTTGCCAGCGTTCATAGCCAATGCGACGAATCGGCGAGCCTTCCATTTTTTTCAGGAATTCATCTTCGCTCCAGGCAAAAAGCGTCAATAGTTGTACGCTATCCAGCTGGTTGCGTATCGCAAAATCCGCCTCTTGCGCAGTTTGCGCAAAACGGTTCCAGGGGCAGACCAGCTGACAATCATCGCAACCATAAATCCGGTTGCCAATGGCTTCACGAAATTCCAGCGGGATGGACCCCTTATGTTCAATGGTCAGGTAGGATATACAACGGCGCGCATCCAGCACATAGGGTTCTACAATGGCCTGTGTCGGGCAGATGTCAATACAGGCGGCGCAGTCTCCGCAATGGTTGGAGACCGGTGTAGAAGGCTCCAGCGGCAGATTGGTGTAAATCTCGCCGAGAAAAAACCAGGAGCCGGCTTCCTGGTTGAGAATATTGCTGTGTTTGCCGACCCAGCCCAAGCCGGCCTTGGCGGCAATCGGTTTTTCCATCACGGGGGCGCTATCGACAAAAACACGGTATTTAAAAGCGTCTTGCTGTTTTTCTTCCAGCGTTTGTTCTATTCGTTTAGCCAGCGTTTGCAGTCGCTTGCGCATCACTTTGTGATAGTCGCGCCCTAGCGCATAGCGCGAGATATAGGCGCGCTCCGGGTGGTTTAGGATCATTGCCGGGTCATAGCTTTGCGGCGGCCGGTAATTCATGCGCACGCTGATAATGCTGAGTGTCCCTGGCTCCAGCAAAGCAGGGCGGCTGCGCTTGTCGCCGTGGCGTTGCATCCATTCCATGTCGCCGTGGAATTTGTTTTTCAGCCATTGCGCCAGCTTGTTTTCCGCTTCCCCGAGTTCGATATCGCTTACGCCAAGTTGCTGAAAACCAAGCTCTAGCGCCCAGCGATTAAGGGTTTCTGATGTGATAAGCGGCGTGATATGATCATTACTCATCGGAACAATCATAACATACTCAGTTCATGTCATTACCGCATACTTTATATACCGCCAGCCAGGTGCGGGAGCTTGACCGCATTGCGATTGAAGACTTTGCCATTCCAGGTTATACCCTGATGCAGCGCGCAGGGCAGGCAACTTTTGAGCACATCATGGCGCATTATCCAGAGACGCGTTTGCTTTGTGTGGCGTGTGGCGCGGGAAATAATGGCGGCGATGGTTATGTCATTGCGCGACTTGCATTAGATGCCGGACTCAAGGTGTTTCTTATCCAGTTGGGCGATGAAGCATCCATTCAGGGGGATGCCCTGCTCGCCAGGCAGGCGTTTCTTGAGACAGGCGCTAAAGTTTATCACTATGCATCAGGCGATCAGGAGGTGCAACAAGCGCTTGCGGACGCCGATGTTATTGTTGACGCCCTGTTTGGCACGGGCCTGAGCCGCGCAGTCGAGGGACAGTGGGCAAAGGCGATTAAGAAGATCAATCAGAGCAAGGCGAAAGTAGCGTCTGTTGACGTGCCTTCCGGGTTGAATGCCGATAGCGGGGCTGTACTGGGCGATGCTGTTAGCGCAGATTTGACCGTGACCTATATCGGCCTCAAATGCGGTCTGTTTACAGGGCAGGCCAGGGATTATGTCGGAGAGCTGGCGTTTGATGATCTCGGCGTTCCTTTTGAAGTTTATCAGTATGCGCCAGTTATCACGCCGCAAAAAGAGCTGATGACTAACGATAGCATCCGTCAAAACCTTCGGCCCAGGCCGCGCGTCAGCCATAAGGGAGATTTTGGCCATGTCTTATGTATCGGCGGCGCACAGGGCATGAGCGGCGCGATTCGGCTTGCTGCAGAAGCGGCGCTACGCACGGGCGCCGGTCTGGTAAGCATCGCAACGCATCCTTCCCATGCAGCGATGTTGAATCTGACGCGCCCGGAAATCATGGCGAGCGCTGTGGAGCACCCTGATGAGTTAAGCCCTTTAATTGAAAAAGCGACTGTCATCATGATTGGTCCCGGCCTCGGCAAATCCGCCTGGGCGCAAGATTTGCTAACACAGGCGCTAGAGGCGGATAAACCCAAAGTGCTGGATGCGGATGCGCTTAATTTGCTGGCTGAACAGCATTTTTCACCTGGCTCTGGGTTATCAACCGTTTTACATAAGCCGCTGTTATCCAGATTGTTGAGCAAATACGACAACTGGGTGCTTACGCCGCATCCGGGAGAAGCGGCCAGGCTGTTGCTGACTAAAACGGCGTTGATCGAACAGGATCGTTTTCAGGCTGTTGAGTTGCTGCAGAAAAAATTTGCGGGCGTCTGTGTGCTAAAAGGCGCGGGCAGCCTGATCTGTGATGGTGTTAAAACCATGGTCTGTCCTAATGGAAATCCCGGGATGGCGAGCGGCGGAATGGGCGATGTGCTAAGCGGCGTTATCGCCGCACTGCTGGCGCAAGGCTTATCGTTATCCGATGCGGCTAATATAGGCGTCTTTGTGCATGG
>JANTHA010000136.1 GCA_024762625.1 Thiotrichaceae bacterium | reverse complement strand
AGTACGACCAATAAGCAGTTTTAGCCATGATTAGTTAGTAATGAACTAACAAAGAACAAGCAATAAACAAACAACGAACAAACAATGAATAAACGATGCAAACAATTATTAACCCTGGGCGAATATAATCCCTCTGACAGACACTGGCCAGATTACATTGAAAAATTCGGGTTTAACGAGTCAGATATTCCCGACCTGTTATCAATCCTGAGCAATCCCGCATTACATAATGCAGGCGCCAATAGCAAAGAAGTATGGACGCCGCTACATGCCTGGAGAATATTGGGACAACTTCACGCTGAAGATGCGGTGGAACCACTCATCCAGCTGTTTGATTTTTTGAAAGATGATGACTGGGCTCTCTCTGAAATTCCCTATGTCCTGGATTTGATTGGCCAACCCGCCATAGGCCCCTTGCAAGACTTTTTCCTTTCCAGCGAACCTGTCGAGTATGCCCGCATTATGGCTATGGATGGTCTGGCAAAAATTGCGGTACAAACTCAGAAAGAACAAATATTCGATATTTTCAAAACCTATATGAATAATCCGGATAGTTCACTCAAGAGTTTAAATGGCCTACTCATCGCCCACCTGATGGATTTAGAGGCAAGCAGTTTAATTGAGCCTATCCGTCAACTGTTTAAACGTGATTGCGTCGATATAACAATCTGTGGCGACCTTGAAGAGGTAGAGATTGCACTTGGGCTACGCCTCAAAAGAGACACCCCCAAACCAGACTATTACTCCATGAACGTTTCTGATTTTGGCGATGATGATGCTTTTGACAATGAAGCAGATGCGCCTGACGATACAGACAATACAGATGCTTACGACGTAATTGAAATGCTTCTGGATAAATATGGTCATGATAAATCGATATTGGACATATCCGAGCTTGATGGTTACTTTGCCTCACTCGCCTGCGCGCCATCGCTTATCATGCCTTCAAAATGGATGGCAATGATATGGGGCGGCGAACATCTGACGCCAGAATGGGAAAGTCACGAAGAAGCCGAGTTATTCATCAAACTGATCATGGCGCACTACAATGAAGTCATGAACAGCTTTTCATCTGAAAATTACATACCCCTATTTCTGGAACGCCAGGTTGAAGGTAAAACATACACGATCGTTGATGAATGGTGCGAAGGTTTTCTTCGCGCCCTGCCGCTATGGCCTATTTCAAAATACCAACACGATCAAGCGCTGCTTGATTTCATGGGAGCAATAAGCCTGTTTACCTCTGAGCAAGGATTGCAAATCATACAAAACCTGACATATTCAGAAATCGAACAATACCAGAAAAAGATAACGCCGGCCATAAACACCCTTTACAGGCATTATGCAAGGCAACGACAACAAGAAGGACAACCCATAATCATAGGCGCTCCCAAAGTAGGCCGCAACGACCCCTGCCCATGCGGCAGTGGAAAAAAATTCAAAAAATGCTGCCTTCATTGATACCGATACAATACCAACTCTATACCGATACTTTGAAAAATCAATACATCGGATACATCGGTAGTGAACATAAAAAAGCCTGTAGGAGCTTTTAACAACTACAGGCTTTAAAATATGGTGGGCCGTGAGCGATTCGAACGCTCGACCAATTGATTAAAAGTCAACTGCTCTACCGACTGAGCTAACGGCCCTTTCTATGTGATCTATTTCATACGATCCATATCATCTTGCTAATATCAAGAGCCGTTTGCCACGCTCTTAATCAAGAGAGGCGGTAGTATACACTACCGAATTTGGCTTTCAAGCGCTTTTGTGCGCCTTTCATAAAAAATTTGTTCGTTATTTGAAGCCAATAAGAAGATGACTGAGAATGCCCTCTAATCCGGGACAGCATAACGGGTATTATCTTTAATACCGGCATTCTCGAAACCTTGTTTGCGCAGCGCGCAGGCGTCACAATGCCCACAGGCCCGCCCGCTTTGATCGGCCTGATAACAGGTAATGGTTTGCGAATAGTCGACGCCCAGTTTATGACCCAGCTGAATAATTTCCGCCTTGCTTAAATCAATCAGCGGTGTATGTATTGTTAACTTGATGTCGCCTTCAACGGCATCCCGCGTCGCCAGATTCGCCATGTTTTCGAAAGCCTGGATAAATTCAGGGCGACAATCCGGATAACCGGAATAATCCACAGCATTCACGCCGATAAAAATATCATGCGCGCCAAGCACTTCCGCCCAGGCGAGTGCGACCGAGAGAAACACTGTATTTCTGGCGGGCACATAAGTAACGGGTATCACAGATTGGTCGCTTCTGGCTTCATACTCAGGCACGTCGATGGCGTCGTCCGTCAGGGCGGAGCCGCCAAAGCGGGACAAATCCAGATCAATGATTTCATGTCGGGCGTACATCTGTTTCGCCAGACGGGAAGCCGCATCAAGTTCCGAGCGATGGCGCTGTCCATAGCGAAAGCTTAGCGCATGACAATCATAGCCCTGCTCTTTTGCATAGGCGAGTACGGTGGCGGAATCCATACCGCCGGAGAGAAGAATCACGGCTTTTTTCTTCAGAACAGACATCTATGATCTCCAGAATTTTGATGACGCTATCATAACAAGTCAAGGAACATGCTTACCAATAATTGAAAACTCATCACCTTATTTTACAGCATCCAGTTGTTTGTTGGCGACTCAATCAATCCAGAAGATACCCTCTAGATATCACTGATAAGCAGGCTTCGGAAGCCTTTAATCAGTTCGTTAATCATTGAACTGGGCTATCAAGACAGGTTACACTATACGCATGATACGCTTCTACGATCTGTTTAAAATCAATAACTGGCTCTGGATATAGCCCGGCGTCTGTTTTAATTTGCGGATGAGTCAACGCTATTTGTGATTATTCAAAAAGTCGTTGAATACATTAACTCTTCACGTTTGCAAATAAAACCGTTGCCGGGCTTACGCCTCAACAGCCAGAACAACATTAGGTTGTATCTCCAATAACACCTTTAATTCTATGTTTTTAAACAGGTTTTTAGCATGAATAAACAACAATTCGAATCCTTGCTTGCAGATGGCTATGAGCGCATACCACTGGTTCGCGAAGTGCTCGCCGATCTCGATACGCCATTAAGCACCTACCTGAAACTGGCCAATGCGCCTTATTCCTATTTATTTGAATCCGTACAGGGCGGCGAAAAATGGGGTCGCTATTCGATTATCGGACTGCCTGCAAGAACCGTGATCAAAATCAGCGGCTATCAGGTTCAAATATTCAAGGACTACCAGCTACAGCAATCAGAAACTGTCGCCGACCCGCTTGAATGGATTGAAAACTACCAGTCGCAGATCAAGGTTCCCGAAATCGAAGGCATGCCGCGCTTTAACGGCGGGCTGGTGGGTTATTTTGGCTACGAGACCATTCGTTATATCGAACCCAGGCTGGCCGGCGTGGAAGCGGAGAACAAGCCCGACCCGATCAAGACGCCGGATATCCTGCTGATGTTATCAGAAGAAATCGTGGTGTTTGACAACCTCAACGGCGTACTCAAGTTGATTGTGCACGCGGGCGAAGGCGAGTATGACAGCGCACAGCAGCGCCTGGACAGCCTGACTCGCCGCCTGCGCGAACCGTTGACGCTGTATCAACCCGCCAAATCGCCACAAGCCATCCATGAAGAAGATTTTGTCTCCGGTTTTACCGAAGATGGCTTCAAGACCGCGGTCGAAAAGGCGCGCGATTACATCAAGGCGGGCGACATCATGCAAGTGGTGCTGTCTCAACGCCTGAGCGTACCTTTCAAGGCTGCGCCGCTGGATCTGTACCGCTCGCTGCGCTCGCTGAATCCATCGCCCTATATGCACTTCATGAACCTGGATGATTTCCACATCGTCGGCTCCTCGCCGGAGATTCTGGTGCGTCTTGATAATGGCGAAATTACGGTGCGCCCCATCGCAGGCACCCGCAAACGCGGTCACGACAAGGCGCGCGACAAGGCGCTTGAAAACGAGCTGCTCAACGATCCCAAGGAACTCGCGGAACACCTGATGCTGATCGACCTGGGGCGCAACGACGCCGGACGCGTTAGCCAGATCGGCACGGTGCGGCTCACTGATAAAATGACGATTGAACGTTATTCCCATGTGATGCATATCGTCTCCAATGTGGTCGGAAAAATACTGCCTGAGATGAGCGCCATCGACGTGCTGCGCGCCACTTTCCCGGCCGGCACCGTGAGCGGCGCACCCAAGATTCGCGCCATGGAAATCATTGACGAACTGGAGCCGGTAAAGCGCGGCGTCTACTCCGGCGCAATCGGCTACCTGGCCTGGAACGGCAATATGGACACCGCTATAGCAATCCGCACCGCCGTGATCAAGGACGATGTGCTGCATATTCAGGCGGGCGCGGGCATTGTGTATGATTCCATCCCGGAACTCGAATGGAAAGAAACCATGAACAAGGCGCGCGCCATTTTCAAAGCCGTGAGCCAGGCCGCAGCAGGTCTTGATGGAGCACACCGATGATTTTAATGATCGACAACTACGATTCCTTCACCTACAACCTGGTACAATACCTGGGCGAACTGGATGCTGAGGTTGTCGTTAAACGCAACGACGAAATCAGCCTCGATGAAATTGAAAAACTGGCGCCCGAACGCATCATGATCTCTCCCGGCCCCTGTACGCCTACCGAAGCCGGTATTTCTCTTGAAGTGATTGATCATTTCAAAGGCCAGCTACCCATTTTTGGCGTGTGCCTGGGGCATCAATCCATCGGTCAGGCTTTCGGTGGTAAAATCGTCCGCGCCAAACAGATCATGCATGGCAAAACATCGAATATTTACCATAATAACAGCGGTATTTTCAAAGGCCTGGAAGACCCTTTTGAAGCAACGCGTTATCATTCCCTGGTGATTGAACAATCCACCCTGCCCGACTGTCTGGAAGTCACCGCCTGGACGCGCAACGATAACGGCGGCATCGATGAAATTATGGGCGTACGCCACCGTGAGTTTGCAATCGAAGGCGTGCAATTCCACCCCGAATCGATTCTCACCGAACATGGTCATGACATGCTGCAAAACTTTCTGGACATGAAACAGGATTAGGCCCGACGATGACGCACAGCCAGCCCATTCCAGCCGGTTTCGGCAAACGCCTGCTGGCGATAACCTATGATGTTCTGATCATTTTCTTTATTACCTTCGTGTTGACGCTGATTCTCCAGCAACTGATCATACAGCTTGAACTGATTGACCTGGAGCTTGTGCAGATCAATAAACAGAGTGACAAGATTCCGATGATACCTCTGGAAAGCCCGCTGACATTGTTTTTCAGAGTCCTGTGGCTGATTGTAAGCATTGCCTATCTGATTTATTACTGGACGAAACGCGGACAAACGCCGGGAATGCGCGTCTGGAAAATCAAAGTGGTGCGCCTGGATGGTTCTTTACCGGGCTTTACCGACGCAACGCTTCGCTATGCCTTTGCGCTGTTTGGCCTCGGGCTATTGTGGGTCGTCTTCAACAAAAACCGTCTGGCGCTACAGGATGTAATGAGTAAAACCCGCCTGATCAAAACCGCCTGATGAATACGCAACAAAGCCAGCCGCATCCCTACTGGGGATTCTGGGCCACCCTCGGTTTTGGCCTGGTGATTTTTGTCGCCTTTGTCGTGATTCAAACGCTGGCGCTGGTTTTTTACGCACTGGCTGTCAATGACTGGAGCCCGGCGACACTCACCCCCAGCCTGCTTAATGCGCTTGCCTACAACGGCGATGCAGTGAGCTTTGCCGAATTTCCCTCCGCTCTGGCGAGCATCGGGCTGATCCTGCTGTTTATTTATCTGCGCAAAACGCTTACCATCCGTGATTATCTGCAACTGCATCCGCCCCGACTGATTGTTCTGATCAAATGGCTGGGGATAATGGCGCTCGCCATTGTCGCCTTGGAAATCATCAGCAACATCTACCAGCGCGATACGCCGAAATTCATGTTCGACGTCTATTCCAGCAGCGATAATATGATGATGCTGTGGATAGCGCTGGTGCTGATTGCGCCGGT
>JANTHA010000135.1 GCA_024762625.1 Thiotrichaceae bacterium | reverse complement strand
TATACGTCTCAACGGGCGTCTTGTTCCAGTAATCATTGGTTCCGGAAACCAGCCAGATAAAATCCGGGGCGGGGCTGTCAGGTGGGAAATGGACATCAAAAAAATCAAGGGTGTCTTTTGATGTTGCGCCGCCAGAGGCTGTGTTAATCGCCTGCGTAATGTTAATTCTTTCCTTTATCCGGTCAACGAAGACGCCATCATTGGGGTCGTCAGGATTATCTTCAAACCAGCTGTCGCCTTCGAATCCGTGTGTTTTGTTTTCAAGCGAAGCGCTATCCAGTTTGCTCAGTGCGAAATCAGCGATGGCTTTGTAGCCAACCGCGTTGGGATGGGATGAACTAAAATAAAAGTTCCACAGGTTTTGCCCTGCTGCAATACCTTCTTCCAGGCCTTTGCTCAAGGTGACGCTATCGCCATTGACGCTGGCCACCTGGGCCACATGGTAGATGCCGCTGGTTGATAAATAGACGATTAATTCAGATTCGTTAAGATTGGCGCCGCCAGGCGTCAAGTTAATGATGGTATCGCCAGCGTTGACATCATTCGCCAGGGTAAATGGAGTTAAGCCTTCGTTTTCACCAAATGTATGAGGTTCGCCATTGAGTAGCCCGTAATGCATCGGGATAATTTCAAAATCAAGAGGAGCTCCGTCTCTCGCAAGCGTAGTCGTCACCCGTACTGTTACAAGCGCAGTCCGCGTCTGTCCGTTTTGGTCTTTTGCTTCATACCAGAATGAATCCGCACCACTAAACCCGGCTGAAGGGGTGTAAACAAGTTTGCTGGCGGATTGATTAATGACGATTCGACCGCCTTCCTGTGAGAATGCGCTGGCGGATGAAATGGACAGATTGTCGCCCACATCATTTTCTAACACCGGAATTGAAACCGTTTTATTGATGCTGGTGGCTGCGCTGTCATTGGCGACGATAAAACGCGCTTCAGCGAAAGCGCTTTTTGTTGCTACACCGGAACAAGCAAGTAGGGTAATCAGGAAAATATTTAAAATTTTGTTAGTCATGATTGGCTGTCATCTCGGGTTGATTGGGCGTTTATCAGGTTATGCCTGGAACATTGTTCAGGGCTATGTTAAGAGCAATGTTAAGAGCTATGTTAAGCGCTTTGCCAGGATTTTGTACATTAGCGCATAGTCTGTTTTAAATGAATAGTTGATCAGGATGGCTTTGTCTTTTTTCCTGATTAAAGGCGCATCAAAGACATAATTTTGAAATACTCACGGAAGAAATAGCAGAAGAAATAGCCGGCATGCAAAACCTGGCGCCATTTATCGGTGCAGATTGACCCCCGGATATTCAATAATCATAATTGATCAACTTCAATAAATTGGATAATAAAAAATGAAAATAACTGCCCCTGGCAAATTATTTGTCACGCTATTTGTCGCTTTATCTGCCACGTTATTGTCTTCATTATTGTCGCTGCATTTATTTGCTCAAGACTATTCCCAAAGCTATGCCCAGAGCCATGCCCAAAAATTTGAACGCAAGAAATTCAAAGATAAACAGTCCATGTGCGACTATATTGAAAGACAGAAACTGATTGCCGAGGAGCGCATGAAGCGGGGCTATAAGGCGTCCGATTATGACCGGCTGGAGAGCAGACGGAAGTACTGGAAGAATTTGTATGTGGACAGGTGTTTTGACTAGTCTTAAAGTGTCGTTGAGTGGTTCAAATCAGCGATCCAGAATATCCTGCAAAGCATCTTGCAGATTGGCAAAACGAAATTCATACCCCGCATCCAGCATCTTTTTGGGGATTACTTTTTGACCCGAAAGCAGAAGTTCTTCGCCCATCTGACCTAACATCAATCGCAATAGAAAGGCGGGCATTGGTAAAATCGCCGGTCTTTTCAAGGCTTTTCCCAATTCGCGCGCAAAGGTTTTGTTTGTGACGGGGTAGGGGGCCGTTGCATTGATCGGGCCGCTGATGGATTCTTCCTCAATCGCATATCGAATCATGCCGACCAGATCATCCATATGAACCCATGACATCCATTGTGCGCCGGATCCAATGGGGCCGCCCAGTCCCCATCTAAAAGTCGGCAGCATCTTCGCCAGTGCGCCGCCTGCTTTTCCTTCAACGGTGTTGCCAAGTACGATGCCGGTGCGCAAATAGCAGGTGCGGATACCCAAATCCTCCACGCGTCTGGCTTCATTTTCCCAGGCTAAACAGAGTTGACTGGAGAAGCTGTCATCGCCTTTGGCGGATTCATCCAGTGGCGCATCGCCGTGGCTGAGTCCGTAATAACCCAGCGCAGAGCCGCTGATGAACACATCCGGTTTTACCAGAGCATCCTTGAGAAATTCATACAGCGCGCGGCTTGTCTGGATGCGGCTGTCCAGCAACTGTTGCTTGACTTGGTTCGTCCAGCATTTGTCCGCGATACCTTGACCTGCCAGGTTGACGACCACATCGAAGGCGGCATCCTCCGGTATGGAATCCAGGCTGCCAAGCGTTTTAACCGAGCCTAAGGCAAGGTCTTGAGCAGGGTGTTTCTGTTTGATGTCGTTGACAAGTTGTGAAAAGCGCTGCATCGCGGTGACTTCATTTCGCGTTAGCACATGAATATCGTGACCATCCAGCAACAGCTGTTTAAGCAGTTGCATACCGATAAAGCCAGTGCCGCCGGTAATCAGATAACGTTCTTTATACATGATTATCCTTTGAGATTCGTTTACATTTGGCGTAGCTTGTTGCTGTTTTAAGTTAAAGGGCATCTCAATTAAAACAGGATGCTTCTTCTACAAGGCTACAAGCTATCATATCCAAAAGGATTATCCTATTATTAGGGGTGTCCTTAAGTTAGACTGATATAGATGCGAAGTTATTTCCGTTATTTATTATTGTATTGCGCTTTCGCCCTGATCTTTGCGGCGCCGGCTAGTCGCGCCGAAGATGCGTTTATCAAGATTGGCGTGCTGAGCCATCGCGGCGATCAATTTACGCTGAACGCCTGGAATCCAACCGCGGCTTATCTGACCAACCAGCTTCCCGACTATGATTTTGAGATCGTGCCGCTTGATTTTGACGAGGTAAACCCGGCGGTGCGCGATAATCAGGTGGACTTCATTCTGGTCAACCCCGGCATTTATGTGAATCTTGAATACCGGTATCGCGTCTCGCGGTTGGCGACCATGTATAACCTGCGTGGAAAAAACGCTTACAAAATGTTTGGCGGTGTGATTTTTACCCGCAATGATCGCAGGGATATCCAGAGGCTGGAAGATTTACGCGGCAAATCATTCATGGCGGTGGATGCGACTTCTCTGGGCGGCTTCCAGATGGCCTGGCGTGAACTCAATGACAAGGGTATCAACCCTTATGACGATTTTTCCCGATTAGAGTTTGGCGGTATTCATGACCATGTGGTGAATTCGGTTGTTCATGGTGATGTTGACGCAGGCACAGTGCGAACCGACATACTGGAGCGAATGGCGGCATCGGGTGATTTGAATCCGGATGATATCCGCGTCATTAATCCGCAAAAAGTAGCGGCTTTTCCTTTCCGTTTGAGCACCCGGCTGTATCCGGAATGGCCTTTTAGCAAGGTTCAACAAACCTCGGACGAACTTGCCAAAAAAGTCGCGCTGGCGCTATTTGCCATGCCAAAAGATCATCCGGCGGCGCAAGCCGGTAAGTATGCCGGTTGGGATTTGCCGCTGGATTATCAACAGGTGCATGAACTGTTCCAGGAGCTTAAGCTACCGCCCTACGATGAAATCGCGCGGTTTACACTTGAGGATGCAATCAAAAAATACTGGTATTGGTCGTTGCTGGCCTTGCTTACCCTGTTATTGATGGGTGTCGTGATCTCCGCAGTGATTCGCCGTAACCGTGGTTTGAAGCGGGTGCAGCGTCGCATGGAGCGTTATTATGAGCGTATACTGGATTCGGTGAGCGATGGCATTTTTGGCGTGGATCTGGAAGGTAAGTGCACCTTCGCCAATCAGGCCATGTCGGCTCTGACTGGTTGGCGCGTGGATGAACTCATCGGTAAAAATTCGCATCGCATGCTGCATCATTCTCATGCGGATGGTTCGCCCCACCCGATTGATGAATGTCCGGTCTATACGACCACGATGGAAGCCGCGCCGCGTTATATCAATGATGATGTGTTCTGGAAAAAAGATGGCTCATCCATCTCGGTGGAATACAGCAGCACGCCAATCAAGGGCGTGGATGAAAAAATAATTGGTAGCGTTGTGGTGTTTCGTGACACCACGGCAAGAAAGCTGGTGGAAGATAAAAACCGCGAACACCAGTTGCAACTGGCTCATGTTGCTCGCCTCAGTATGCTGGGCGAGATGGCGTCCGGCATCGCGCATGAACTGAACCAGCCGCTGACTGTGATCAACAATTACTCGCGCGCCTGCATTCGCATGCTTGAATCGAATCAGCCGATGCAGGAACATTGCTCGGATGTCATGGAGAAAATATCGACCCAGGCCCAGCGCGCGGCGAATGTAATCAAGCAGATTCGACATTTTGTGCATAAGGATTTACCGGAAAAAAAGCCGGTCAAGATCGCCAATATGCTTGATACGGTGATCGAATTGACGCGCATGGAAATCGCGCGCAAGAAGGTTGATTTCAGCCTCGACCTGGATGATTCGGTGAAACTCGCGCTGGCGCAGGATACCCAGATTGAACAGGTGATTCTGAATCTATTGAGAAACGCCATCGAAGCGATGGAAGACACGCCCGTCAAACAGCGCCGTCTGGTGTTGCAGAGTCGACGCACATCAGATGACAAGGTGATGATAAAAGTGATAGATTCGGGAAGCGGTATGCCGCAAAATGTGTTGGATCAGGTTTTCGACCCGTTTGTCACCACCAAGGAAGAAGGCATGGGGCTGGGTCTGTCCATCAGCCAGGGCATTATTGAGGCGCATGAGGATCAGATTCGTATTGAAAAAAACGCAGAGGGCGGTTTAAGTTTCAGCTTCAAGCTGGATATTGTAGACTTTCCGGTTATATCATCAACTGAAACAGCGACAAAGACCAGCGCGACAGAAGAAGCATCAGGGAGGAAACAGGCGTGAGCGATAACGAACAAATTACCGTGTTTATCGTCGATGATGACGAAGCTATTCGTGATTCACTGACCATGTTGATTGAATCCGTGGGGCTGGTTGCGGAAACCTATGATTCGGCTCAGGCCTATCTCGAAAGTTTCGACGCCTCGCGCCCGGGATGTCTGATTCTGGATGTGCGCATGAAGGGCATGAGCGGACTCAGCCTGCAGGATGAATTGAACAAGAAACCGTTGCGTCCGCCGATTATCATCATAAC
The DNA here is from genome assembly GCA_024762625.1 of Thiotrichaceae bacterium. Classification (GTDB taxonomy): domain Bacteria; phylum Pseudomonadota; class Gammaproteobacteria; order Thiotrichales; family Thiotrichaceae; genus Cocleimonas. Next base: position 725 of record JANTHA010000135.1, on the reverse strand, counting down.
CGGTCATGGCGATGTGCAAATGGCGGTGCGCGCCGTCAAGGCGGGCGCGTCGGAGTTTCTGGAAAAACCGTTTAATGAACAACAACTGCTGGACAGCATTCACATTGCCATCGAACAGGATGCCGAACAACGCGGCAAGGCCTCCAAACTCGCTGAAATTCAGGCCAGGGTGGATCGACTAACCGAACGAGAAAAAGAAGTGATGGAGCTGATTGTGACTGGCATGCTTAATAAAAATATCGCTGCGGAACTCAATATCAGCCAGTCCACCGTGGAAGCTCACCGCGCCAAGGTAATGGACAAAATGGAAGCGCGCACCCTGTCGGATTTGATGCGCATGATTATTTCATTGCGGCCCTGATTTATCTTTTATCAGTCTGTATCAAAAACCTTCTCTGGTGCGTTTGATTGATTCAAGACGACGGTCGATCATGTTTTTCAGGGCGATCAAAAAGCCCATGCCGATAAATGCGCCGGGCGGCAGTATCGCAAGCAATAGTCCTTTGTAGTCTTCAAATACCTGGATGCTCCAGTTTTTGGCGGTTTCTCCAAACATCACGGATGCTTCTGAAAGTAGTGTGCCATTGCCAATCAGTTCGCGCATGGCGCCCAGCGCCATCAATACCAAGGTAAAGCCCAGCCCCATCATGAAACCATCCAGTGCGGCGCGCGGGATTCTGTTTTTCGAGGCAAAAGCCTCGGCGCGGCCGATAATCACGCAGTTG
>JANTHA010000134.1 GCA_024762625.1 Thiotrichaceae bacterium | reverse complement strand
TTGCGAAAATCAGGCGCGCCTTTTTACGGGCCAGCGAGGTGCTTGTGGTTCCGATGTGTTTCTCAAAACAGTTCAAAGTCGAGCGGTGAATGTGTTTAACCATGCCGGCGGCGACGATAATGCTTTGTTCTGAAATATGTGATTTTAAGCGGCTTAGCTGGTATTCCAGCAAGGCCAGCGTTTTGGGTATCTTGATCAGCACCAGATCGTAGCAGTCCGTGGGTGCGTCGATGCTGGGAATAATTTGAAAGTTTGCTTCCAGCTTATTCAGCCGCAGGTTTTTGAGGGTTGCCTGATGCGCCACAAAGGAATCCGACCAGCCATGCAGTTTATAGCGGTTAAGGGAAACCGCCAGCGCGCCGAATGCATCATTGATCAGCAGAATCGGTTTGTCGCCTGCGTTTGCGGCGGGTAGTTGTTGTTCGTCAAGATAGTTCAGGAGCAGCTCGTCGGCCGCGTCCCATGCCCGTAGCGGATCTGCCTTGCCGCTTTTTCCGCCCTCTGAAGCAGGCAGGCGTTGCAGTTTGAAGCGTCCCTGCGCTGTTTCGATGGCGGGCGTCATGGGTGGTCGCCGGCTGGACGGATGAATGCAACTCGTTTAGAGTTCGCGAACAACGCGGAATCCCAGGTTGGTGTCCATTTCATCATAGAGGCGTTTTTTGCGGGATGCGCTGCGCGCCCACACCGCAGAATCAAACCATGAGCCGCCCTTGGTAACGATCCACTGGCTGATGTGATCCGGGTTGGAGCCATCGCGGTTGGCGTTAACGTGTGAATCCTGCCAGGGCGTACTGGTTAATTCCCAGACATTGCCATGGACTTCATGCAAGCCCCAGGCGTTGGGCGGTTTGGAGCCAACTTCCAGCGCCTTTTGCATCGGGATGCAGCGCGGCAGATACCAGCGTTTGTTTTGTTTCGCTTCGTTATATGGGAAGAAGGAATCAAAATGGACTTCCTTACAGGTAACTTCATCGCCAAAATGGAACGCGGTGGTCGTACCGGCGCGCGCTGCGTATTCCCATTCGGCTTCGGTCGGCAGGCGATAGCGTTGCCCGGTCTCTTTACTGAGCCATTCCAGGTATAATTCGGCGTCGGCGTAGCGTATGTTCATCACAGGTTCGCGGCCATGCGCCCAAAGCAGGTCGGGGCGTAAATGCCATTCGGTTGCAGCGCGGAACTTGTCAAATTCTTCCGCGGTGACCGTATAGCGGCCGATGGCAAAGGGTTGGGTTATGTGCGAATAATGCTGCGGGTATTCTTCCCGGAAGTGCCCGAATTCCTTGTCGGTTGAGCCCATTTCATACTGCCCGGCGGGGATAAGCGCCAGTTCGGGGCCTTTGTCGCCATCCTTTAATGTATCTGTAAAATAAACAGACAGATTCAAGTCCTGCGCCAGTTGTTTTTGTAAATCAACAATCTCCTGGCGGTTTAGGTCAGGCAAAAAAGGTCGGGCATGATCGGTATGTTGCGCGTTATTCTGAAAAGCCGTATTTCGTGAAACAGTCATGGTCGTCAATCAAAGTATATTAAAGAATGCTAATATTATGCTACCAATAATACATGAATGACAAGCATCCCGTTATAATTTAGGTCATCAAAATGTGATTTTTCGGAGTCTCTGCATCATTTCAAAGACTCTTTTAATTGAAATGAGCCGTTTTGACGCCATGTTAAAATGACAGTATTTGTTTGGTGTTTTTATGCGCACATTTCCTTTTTTTGCCGTTTTATTCTTTATTCTGCCCATTCTGGAAATCTATATCCTGATCAAAGCAGGCTCATCAGAATTGCTGGGCCCTGGGTGGACGATTTTCCTGGTAGTGTTAACGGCAGTTATCGGCGCTGTGCTTCTGCGACAGCAGGGCTTATCCACCCTGGCGCGTTTTCAGCAATCCATCTCGCAAGGTAAACTGCCAGCACAGGAAATGGTCGAAGGCATTCTGCTTGCAGTGGGCGGCGCGCTTTTAATGACGCCCGGTTTTATTACCGACGCCATGGGCTTTTTATGTTTGCTTCCCTTTAGTCGGCAATTGCTTGCCAAGTTAATCATCAAGCGCTCCAGTGTTCAGGTGGTTTCGGGCATGGGAGGTTTTTCTCAAACCCCGGAATGGCGCAAAAACAGCCGGGATAGTACAAGCGATGTTGTCGAAGGCGAATTTACCGAAATTGATGAAGATACCTGGTTTATCGAACAAACAGGTCAATCACCCAAGTCAAAAAATAAATCATAAAAAATGCTTGAAATTCAAAAATGGAACCCTATCATTAGCACTCATTAAGGGAGAGTGCTAATCAATATGACTCCCAGAATGCATCCCGGAAGCATTATTCCGGACTCTGAATCGTTATAAATCAAATTACTATTTAAAGGAGTAACACATGACTATTCGTCCTTTACACGACCGTGTTTTAGTACGTCCATCAGAAGAGGAAACAACCACGGCAGGCGGAATTATCATCCCCGATAACGCCAGTAAGGAAAAACCAAACAATGGTGAAATCATCGCTGTTGGCAATGGCAAAATCACAGATTCTGGCGATGTTCGAGCCATGGATGTAAAAGTAGGCGACAAGGTCTTATACGGACAATACGCTGGCACCACGGTCAAGGTTGATGGTGAAGAATTACTGATGATGAAAGAAGAAGATATCCTGGCTGTCATCGAAGACTAATCCTGACCCAATCTTTCATTAATTTAAAACTAATTTTATAGAGGAATAACAAAATGTCTGGAAAAGAAGTACGTTTTGGAGATGACGCCCGCACCCGTTTGGTGGAAGGCGTAAATATTTTAGCAAATGCCGTAAAGGTTACTCTGGGGCCAAAAGGTCGAAATGTGGTGCTGGATAAATCATTCGGCGCGCCAACCATCACCAAAGACGGTGTATCGGTCGCCAAGGAAATCGAGCTGGAAGACAAGTTTGAAAACATGGGCGCTCAGATGGTCAAGGAAGTTTCGTCACAGACCTCGGATATAGCGGGTGATGGAACCACCACAGCGACTGTTCTGGCTCAGGCCATTGTTCGCGAAGGCATGAAGTCAGTCGCTGCTGGCATGAATCCGATGGATCTTAAGCGCGGCATTGATAAGGCTGTTGATGTTGCCGTAGAAAAATTAAAAGAAATGTCCAAGCCTTGTGAAGATTCAGAAGCGATTGCGCAGGTTGGTACGATTTCTGCGAACTCGGACACCAACATTGGCGGCATTATCGCAGAAGCCATGGACAAGGTTGGTAAAGAAGGCGTTATCACCGTAGAAGAAGGCAGCGCGTTACATAATGAGCTGGATGTTGTAGAAGGCATGCAGTTTGATCGCGGTTACCTGTCTCCATATTTTGTTAATAACCAGCAGAATATGTCTGCCGAACTTGATGATCCATTAGTCCTGTTGCATGACAAGAAAATTTCAAACATCCGTGATTTGCTGCCAACACTGGAAGGCGTTGCAAAAGCAGGCAAGCCGTTGCTGATTATCGCCGAAGATATCGAAGGCGAAGCGCTCGCGACACTGGTTGTCAATAACATGCGCGGCATCGTAAAAGTAACAGCTGTTAAAGCGCCTGGATTCGGCGACCGTCGCAAGGCCATGCTTGAAGACATTGCTATTTTGACCGGCGGCAAGGTTATCTCAGAAGAAGTCGGATTAAGTCTGGAAGGCGTTACGCTGGAAGACCTGGGTTCCGCAAAACGCATTGTGGTTGACAAGGAAAACACCACCATCATTGATGGCGCTGGCAACCCCGATGACATCAAGGCGCGCGTTGACATGATTCGCGCCCAGCTTGAAAAAACCACTTCGGATTACGATAAGGAAAAACTTCAGGAACGCGTTGCCAAACTGGCTGGCGGTGTTGCCGTTATCAAGGTAGGCGCAGCAACCGAAGTTGAAATGAAAGAGAAGAAAGCCCGCGTTGAAGATGCGCTTCATGCAACCCGTGCGGCGGTTGAAGAAGGCGTTGTGCCTGGCGGCGGCGTTGCGCTGGTTCGCGTACTGCAGGAAATCTCCGATCTTAGCGGCGAGAACCATGATCAGGACATGGGTGTAAAAATCGCATTACGCGCAATGGAAGAGCCCATGCGTCAAATCTGCACCAATGCAGGCGACGAAGCTTCTGTGGTTGTCAATGCTGTTAAAAACGGCGCAGGCAGCTTTGGCTTTAATGCGCGCACCTCCGAGTATGGCGATATGATCGAAATGGGTATACTTGACCCAACCAAGGTAACGCGCGCAGCATTACAAAATGCGGCGTCAGTATCCGGTTTGATTATTACGACCGAAGCCATGGTTGCTGATAAGCCTGAAGAAGCTGGAGCTGCTGCAGGCGGCGCTATGCCGGATATGGGCGGCATGGGCGGAATGGGCGGCATGATGTGATTTAAATTGTCTTTTTGTCCAATCTCGGCGTTGGGCAGTGAATCTCAGACTCTCATGTGCTAATTCATGTACTAACATGAGTTATATTGTACACTTCGATCCTGAGATTCACCGCCCGCCTTGATCTTGAACAAAAATCCTGCTTTAAATCAAAGATTGAATACCGGATACATTTTGTTTTATCCATGAAAAGGGACGCATTTTGCGTCCCTTTTTTGTTTCTGCTCAGTCGTATGTATTGCTCAAGACTGTTTTTTATTTGGCGGCTCTAAAGCGTTGCTTGTTTTCTATATTTCTGCTCGAGTTCTTTTAAAGTTCTGCTCAAGCAAGTCTGTTCTTCAGGAAATCCAGTATGTCGCTCTGTTCGACGTTTTCTGCTTCTTCAGCGGTTCGGGATTTGAATTCCAGTTGCCCTTCCTTTAGACCGCGTTCAGAGACGACTAAACGATGAGGGATGCCAATCAGCTCATGGTCGGCGAACATCGCGCCCGGACGCATCTTGCGGTCATCCAGCAGCACATCATAACCCGCCTCGTTTAATGTTTCATATAATGAATCCGTTGCGGCTTTAACCTGATCTGAATTGTGATAATTAATGGGTACGATGCTGATCTGGAATGGCGCAAGCGCAGTAGGCCAGATAATGCCCTTATCATCATGGTTTTGTTCGATGCTGGCGGCGACAACGCGCGTAACGCCGATTCCGTAACACCCCATGATCATGATTTCAGTCTTGCCGTTTTCATTAAGCACCTTGGCGTCCATGGCTTTGGCGTACTTGTCGCCTAGCTGGAAAATATGACCGACTTCAATGCCGCGCAGGATGCTGAGCGTTCCCTTGCCGTCAGGGCTGGGGTCGCCTTCGGCCACGTTGCGCACATCGACGAAATCTGCTTCAGGCAGGTCGCGCTCCCAGTTCACGCCGCTAAGGTGTTGTCCGTCCTGATTTGCGCCACAGACAAAATCCGCCATGGTGCGTGTGGCGTGGTCGGCGTAGACCTTAACGCCTTTTTCCGCAAGGCCGACCGGACCGATGGAGCCAGCGTTGCAACCCAGCGCTTCGACGATTTGCTCATCCGTTGCATAACTGAGCGGGCTATACACGCCCGCCAGTTTTTCGGCCTTGATTTCATTGAGCGCATCATTGCCGCGCATCAGGATAGCGACCACCGACTGTTGATCGTCTGCGAGCACAATCAATGTTTTAATGAGCCGGTCAGCATCCACTTCAAGGTAGTCAGCCACCTCATCAATACTGTGTTGATCCGGAGTGGCGACTGTTTGCATTTCTTCAGCTGGAGCAGGGCGTTCGCCTGCAGGCGGCAGTGCTTCAGCCAGTTCAACATTAGCGGCGTAGTCGCTCTCTGTAGAGAAAGCGATGGCGTCTTCGCCGGATTCCGCAAGCACATGAAATTCATGCGAGGCGCTACCGCCAATGGAGCCTGTATCCGCCATAACCGGGCGGAATTCCAGCCCCATGCGGCTGAAAATACGGTTGTAGGCCTGAAACATAGCGTCGTAGGTTTGTTGTAAGGATTCCTGACTGAGATGAAAGGAATAGGCGTCTTTCATGATGAATTCACGCGAGCGCATTACGCCAAAGCGTGGACGCACCTCATCACGAAACTTGGTCTGAATCTGATAGAAATTGATCGGCAGTTCCTTATAGCTTTTGAGTTCTTTGCGCGCATAGTCGGTGATGATTTCTTCAT
>JANTHA010000133.1 GCA_024762625.1 Thiotrichaceae bacterium | reverse complement strand
GGCTTGCAAAGCGCGTTGCGCCCATTGATTCATTAGTTGTTCGTCTTCGAACAATTCTTCAGGCGCCGTATAATATTTTCTCACCGTGACAACGCCGGTTTTCTTTTCATACGAAAATGGCTGCATGCCTCTTGCCTGGTATTCTGGACGGCTAACATCATCCACCACAAAATACAATACATCGTTAATCACCATGGCAAACTGAACATCCTCGCCTAATGCACTGGAACGAAAAGCAATGCCGCCGAAAAACTTCCGGCTTGTCAGATCAGAAAAATCCGTTAAAAGATCGCGAATATAGGCTACGTATTCGGCTGAAGCAGACATGCTGAGCTCACTCCTGATGAACTACAGTTTATTGTCGCTTCAAAGCGTTTTTATTAAAATCGCGATTGCTCAAGCCGGTTCTGAACTTGTAGTTTTTCCATTGTAAAATGGTGCTCTTGCCGGTCTGATGATTCACCATGTTCATGGTTGCTGGCCGCCAGTAACGCCCCAGATATTGTTTGAAGCCGCTGGACGTGAGCGTTTTCAACTTACTGCCCTTGCGATCATAAAACACTACCTTGACAGGCCGGTACTCTTTGCTATCAAGCCATACATGCTGTTTACTATAACCGGAATACTTATAGGCGGGCGTGCGCTCAATCACATGGCATTTCCAGCCCTTGCCGCAGGGCTCTTCACGCAGGTATTTGTAATGGTATTTTTCAACTTCCTGGGAACCCAGGTCTTCAAAAGCAAACTCGCTGCCCATGAAAGGACCGGATTTATTGCGTGAATTAATCCGCTTGACCCGCTTCAATGCAGGCAAATATAGCCACTGATCATCTGGTTTCAAACCATGTGAAAAAGTTAACATCGCTGTTCCCTTTACATCCGCCGGTTCATCAAACAAGGACAAAGACTTGTCGCCGTCATTATGCCCTTCCAGCGTTTTAATGCGAATAAAACGGGTGCTGGTTTTGCCTGCGCGGTTTTTCAGGGTCATCACCATATCAGCGGTAAAGTCGCCGAAACCAGTGTCTTTGGCGTCTGCTTCCTTGGCGATGCGCAAGCCTTTCTGTTGCGGATTCTCCGCCAGCGCATAGGCTGAAGCCGCACTGCTTAGCGCCAGCATAAGAATAATCAGTTTTATCAGTTGTTTGAAAATCATTTGGTTTACCCTTTTTAATTCATCGTATAGAGATAATTCAGACTCTGCCCGCATTGTTCAGTTCAGCTTGACTCATTCATCATTTCCTCAACCACCTATCCAGCTTGATCAGCAAGGGCGGCAATAACAGAAAATCAGTCACCAGTGCAAGTCCAATCACGATTGCGGTAAGCAGGCCCATACCGGCATTTAATTTAAATGAGGACGTCGCAAGCACCAGGAAGCCTGCGATCAGCGCAATCGAAGTAACCCACAAGGCGATGCCGACAGTGGAAAAGGCGTAGCGCACCGCATCTTCTGCGTTGAGTCCCTTTTCACGACGCGCACGCAGGTATTTACTTAAAAAATGAATGGTGTCATCCACCACAATCCCCAACGTCATTGCGGTCACCACTGACAAAGCCAGGCCGATTTCGCCGTTGACAATGGCCCACAAACCAAAAGCCATACCCGCCGGAATCAAATTCGGTATTAAGCTCATCAGACCAAAGCGCCAGGATTTGAGCGCCACAAATAGAATCAGCGAAATCAGAAACAAGGCCACGGTTGTTCCGCCTAACATGCTGATTATATTTTTCATGCCGATATGCGCAAACATGATGGTCGGACTTGCGCCAATCGACTTGAGTTCGGGGATGTTTTTCTCCATCCAGTCGTTGGCGCGTTTTTCAAAACTGAGCACCTCCTGGGTAGACAGAGTATGAAGAGTAACGCTTAAGCGCGTGCTTTTCTTGTCAATATCTATCTGATTATTCAGATCCAGTCCATACGGTAAGGACATCTCATAAAGCAATAAGTATTGCGCCGCAAGCTCCCGGGTTTCCGGCAGTTTATACCAGGCCGGATCATCACCATGCATGTTCTTATTGAGCCGTTTGAAGGTATCGGTAATGGTGTTGACATGAATCACTTCGGGCTGTTGCGCCAGCCATCTGGAAAACATTTCAATCTGACGTAAATTCTCCGGTTCGGAAATATTGCCTGATTGCCTGGTATCCAGTGAATAATCAACAAAATAGATGCCAGTCAGATTATCCACGATAAAATCAGTATCGGTACGAAACTGGATACGCTCATCAAAATATTTCACAAACACATCATTGAGTTGATTGTGCGGAATCAATGAAATCAGTGCGATAGCAACTGCGCCGATACTGATCAACAGAATCTTTTGATGTGCGATAACCCATTCGGAAAAGTTCGACATGATTGTCAGGGTGCGTGTTTGTTTCTGTTGTACTCGGACAGGCAACACGACAGCCAGCGCTGGCAACAAAAAGATCGAATACAAAAAGGCCGCCGTTACACCCATTGCAGCCACATTACCAAGATCGCGAAATGGCGGCGCATCGCTGAAATTTAGCGATAAAAAACCAATCGCCGTGGTCAGTGAAGTCAGAAACACCGGTGTAAAATTTATTCGCAGACTTTCACGCATGGCGGTCATTTTATCCTTACCGGTGCGCATTTCGGTAATCCAGGTCGATAGAATATGCACACAATCAGCAACCGCCAGGGTCATGATAATGACCGGCGCAGACATGACCGGCGAAGATAATTCAATACCCAGCCAGCCTGCAAGACCAAAAGCCGACATCACCGAAAAGAAAATCACCAGCATGGTGGTCACAACACCGCTGACATTGCGTAGCAATAAGTAAACCGTCGCGAGAATCAGTAGCAAAGCCAGCGGTAACAGGTGTGACATATCATAGATGGTCGCCTCGCCGAAGGCATTGTTCATCATCACAATACCGGACAGATACACCTTGATGTGTGGGTAGGTATTATTAATGTAATTTCTCAACTTACGCACCGAAGCTACTACTTTTTCAGTTTGTTTAGTTGGATCCGCCTGATGGCTTACGCCGTCGTCATCCTCTTCGGTTTTAGGAAATTCCAGGGTGATATTAATAGCGCTCACATGCGCATCGGGAGAAATCAAACGGTGTAACAACAATGGCTCGGAAAGCGCAATGTTCTTGATTTTTTCAAGCTCTGCATCACTGAGACTCGCGGCGTTTTCATACAAATTTGCCACGGATAAATCATCTCCCAGCGACTGGGTATGCTGAAAATTACTTATTGAATCCACTCGAATTGAATACGGCGTTTGCCAGGCGCGTTCGGTTACATCTTCAATCGCCTTCAGCGTATTTCTGTCAAACACCTTGCCGTCTTCAGGCGCAAGCACCAAGAGAACATTGTCATTTTTAGTATAGGTGTTTTGAAGATTTTCGAAGGCCTGCAAACGCGGATCATCTTGCGAAAAGAAAATACGATAATCGTTATTGAAATGAAGGTTTTTCGCCCCCGTCACGGTAACTAACAAAAACAACAAGGACAGCGCAATCAACAAGAAACGATTTTTGACGACCGTGTCTGCATATTTTTTTATCATTATGTCTTGAATGCCTTTTTCGTTTTTGTTTCTGGACAGAAGTTAGTATTTAAATCATTGTCCACTTTTAATAGCTCAAGCTGAGTAATCAGTCCATGACCACATTGCAATAAAATTTCAAGTGACTGCGCGCTCTTGGCAAATCCCACGCAACCTTCAAGCGTTGCAATAAATAGCAAAGCCAGTTGTTTGCTGTCTACATCCTGGCGTAGCCTTCCTTTTGCTTTAGCGCGCTCGCAGGCGCCTTTCAGCGCATCCCGCCATTCTTCGTAAATCGCGGTGATGCGCATACGAAAACCCTCGTCAATTGGCGACATTTCCTGCGCAAGGTTATTCAATGGGCAGCCCAGACGCACATCGTCCTCGGTCATTTGCTCGCCGGCTTTCAACAGAATGTCCTGAATCGCGCCGACAGGATCATCGCTGTGAGACAGTGGCTCAATCCAGTTATCTTTGAAGGTGGAATGGATAACTTCATCAACCACCGCATAGCCCAACTCCAACTTGTTTTTAAAATGATGGTATAGCGCGCCTTTGGTGATATTGGTATTCTTAAGAATATTATTCAAACTCGCCGCCTGAAAACCACGCTGATAAATCTCGTCAAACGCCGCCATCAGGATTTTTTCACGGGTCGCCATACTGCTATCCATTCCGCCCTCTTCCTGGTATTGGTCATATGATCGGAGACGCCGCCATTGATTCAGCGTATCGTGGAAATAAGGTGAGCTAGACATGCATGGATTCTCACATACATACCAGTTGGTATGCAACCATTTATTCAACTTTCTTCTTGACGTTTTATTTCGTTTCCTGCTGATGTTGCTGTTAATTTTTATTCACTGGACCTATGCCTGAATCCATGACCTCAAGGCTGATCAACAATTTTAGTGTATTGGCTTGCTAAAGAAATCAAAGAATAGCCACATTAAAATTGATGAGGTCAATAGCGTTATAAGCATTGCAGGCGTGCCTTTTTTAAACCACAAACCCGGCGTTATCCGGTAACTTTGTTCACCTGTTTCTTTGGCTAAACGCTCAGAAAGAGTAACAATAAAGACATTGGCTGTAGAACCCAGATGCGTGCCATTTCCACCCATACCGACGCCGATAGCCAAAGACCACCACAGTGGCGTAACATTGATACCCTGTTGTTCCATACCTAAAATGATGGGAACCATTGCCGCAGTAAAGGGGATATTATCAATCATGGCGGAAAGAATTGCTGCAACCCACATAAGAATAATAGCCGCCAACAGCAGGTCGGATTCGACAAAAGGCCGAATATACTGCCCCAGAAATTGCAAAAAATGACTTTGTTCGACGCCGCCCACTAAAATAAACAGTGAGATAAAGAACATTAACAAAGATAGCTCGACCGACTCAAACGACTTATCAAGTTCAACCGAACGGCCAATAAAAATCAGCAAGGTTAAACCAATTGCCGCAACAAACCAGGGCTCCCAGCCAAAAGAATGGTGAAAAATAAATAACACAACCATGATAGCGAGAACAGCTAATGAGGCGTACCAGGTATGCTTATCGGTGATTTCGCCTTTTGAAGAAAAATCCTGACTATAAGGTTTTGCCGATAACTCTTTTTTGAATAGCAGTTTTTGCGCAAACAGAATGGCAAGCCAGGCGACAAACACAATGCCTCCCATATGAAGCAAAAAGGTATTAAAATCAATATGGGCGGCCGAGCCAATCATTAAGTTGGGTGGGTCGCCAACAAGCGTCGCAACGCCGCCGGTATCCGATAATAATGCCGCACCCAGCAAAAAAGGAACAGGGCTCACCCGCAAAGCCTGGCATATCAAGACAATCAAGGGGCCAAAAATAACAACCGTCGTGACATTATCAAGCAGCAGTGAAATAACGGTGACTGCTGTACCTAATAAAACCATCAAAAGGAATAATCGTCCGCGACTAAAATCCGCAATGCGATAAGCCAGCGACTGGAAACCACCCGTTGGAATCATGATGGCGACAATTGTCATCATGCCTCCCAATAAAAACACCACATTCCAGTCGATTGCTTTTATGGCCAGAGAGGGATTATAAAATCCAAAATATTGCCCGGCCAGGATCATGATGCCAGCGCCGGCCATGCCAAATTTAGTGCGATGAAAACCATGCACGCCTTCTGTAAAAATACCAATAAAGGCGGCAATGAGTATAATGGCGGACACCGCCATGGACGTGTTCCAGGTTAATGCTTCAGTTAAAGCCTGCGTCTCCATTCTTTAAATCCCCAGAAAATTTAGCAAATTAAAAAACTGAGCTGAAGTATAGTCTCGCGGAACTTTTTTTTCAGCTTTTTAGCAGATTGTTTGCGCTTTACTTCGTTTGCGCTTTACGTCGTTTGCGCTTTATGTCGTTTGCACATTGCTTAATGCTTAAATTGGTAATTATGTAACCATGGATTCTTTTCAATCCCCTCGTTTCACTTCGACTATTCGCATTTTCTGCCATTCCTGGCTGTGATACCTAAAAGAAACAGAGAGACAATTCGCGCTGATTTTATTGCCGGTTTAACGGTCGCCCTTGTTGCAATCCCACAGTCACTCGGCTA
>JANTHA010000132.1 GCA_024762625.1 Thiotrichaceae bacterium | reverse complement strand
TGCTGCTTGGAGTCCTGGCAATCTGGTACTGGAAGGAAAAATCAATCAATGTAGAAAATATCACAACCACATCTGCCGAATTATTTTACTGGCTGGCATTTCTGGTGGCGAATACATTAGGTACTGCGGCAGGTGATTTTCTTGCTGACCAGTTGGGTATTGGTTTTATGCACAGCGCCATGATTATTGCCGGACTGCTCTTATTAACCGCCTTGCTCCATTTTTATACCAAGGTGTCAGGTATTTTGCTGTTCTGGGTCGCATTTGTACTTACCCGGCCCTTTGGTGCTACCTTTGGTGATTTACTCACAAAAACACCCGATCACAGCGGTATTGGATTGGGTACAATTGGAGCTTCCACCTTCTTTGCTCTGTTGCTAGCGGCTTCGCTTTATAGGGAAATAAAGCTCGAGAAAGCAAGAATTTATAACGAGTTAGATTAATTATCCTAGTAATTAATCCGTGAAAAACCCTGCATTTAAAGTTATTCATATAGATCATTCCAAAAGAGTCTCTAATTTTAAGGATCATCTTTAACAATTCTATCGCAGCCGAATTCTGAGCTTCTTCATCAGGCTTTCCTTATAAAACTATCCAGATAGTTAGAGATGCAAAAATATGTCAAAGATAAAAATAAAAATCAAAAAAAATGACACACTAATTCTCACCTAAGTATCACTCAGTAATCTAACACCATCAGCAAAAACCTTGCTGACAATTACTGAAACTTTTAGAGGAAAGAAATAATGAAACATTTAAATAAAATTATCGCTGCCGCTGTTATCAGTGGCGTAACCTTGGCGGGTGCTTCAATGGCTGTACAGGCAAAAAACCCATCTGTAAATGATGCCGTTGCTGCTACAAACGCTGCTGTCACGCTTGAACAAGCAATCGGCATTGCTAAACAGGTGGTTCCTGGAACCGCTTCCAAGGCTGAATTCAGTACAGATGAAGCTCCGGCCGTTTGGGAAATAGAAATTATCGGTGCGAACCAGCAAGTGTTCGATATTGAAGTTGACCCTACCTCCGGAAAAGTCTTAAAGCAAAAAGTTGATAAGGCAGACAACGGGGATGATGACGATGATGACGATGATGAAAATGGCGCCAAGGATGATGACGATGACAAAGGAGGTAATGACAAAGAAGATAAAGAAGATAGAGATTAATCTTGATTCTTAACTTGTAAATGTAAACTAGATAGGTCACCTGGCATTGCCGGGTGATCTATTACTTGTTTCACCGGGAAATAAACATGAATACACAATACTTCGATTATAAACAACTTGGATTTCTACCTTTTAGTAGCAAAACTGCTTTTCATAAAACATCAAAAACAACAAGCCTAATCAGTAAATTGGTGATGGCGACCAGTGCTGCTTTTATTCTATTTAGCGGCTTTTTCTGGCCTTATTCTTTATGGCGATCTCAATGATTCTGATACCCTTTGCAGCATTACGTCTTTGGTTGCTCAGTAGAAAATTACAGGAGCAGTCGGGAGTAACGCAGCCATCCGGGGCGACTGGTGATATCATTGATGCTGAATACACTGTCATTGACAACGAACCTGACCGTTAAAAACAATGCGCATATTACTGGTAGAAGACGATCCGCTGATTGGTCGCGCTGTCAAACAGGCGCTTCACGATGCAAGCTTTGCCGTGGATTGGGTGCAAGACGGCGAAACGGCCTTGTCAGTTATCAAAACAGAAGACTATGCCTTGATGTTGCTGGATTTAGGCATCCCAAAAAAAGATGGTTTTGAAGTTTTACGGATTTTACGCCAGGGAAAACAGGCATTACCAGTGATTATTATTACGGCTCGCGATGCCGTGGAAGATCGCATTAAAGGACTGGACTATGGCGCTGACGACTATCTGGTCAAACCTTTTTCGATTGACGAATTGCAGGCGCGTATTCGCGCCGTGGTGCGCCGCAATCATGGCTCCGCCAACCCGCTTCTGACTAATGATATTCTCACTTTGGATCCCGCCAGTCGTGACGTTACACGAGATGGTAAAATACATTCCCTATCATCACGGGAATATGCGCTCCTGCATGCCTTGATGCTGCGTCCTGGCTCTATCCTTTCCCGGTCAGAACTTGAGGAACGCATTTATGGCTGGAATGAAGAAGTCGCCAGTAACGCAATCGAATTTATCATTCACGGATTGCGAAAAAAACTGGGCAAGGATGCGATCAAGAATGTCCGTGGTCTTGGCTGGATGGTCAGTAAATGAAACCGACACACTCACTTCAGAAGGAATTAAGCCGCTGGATAATTCTGACTGCCTTCGCATTCATGGTGATTGGTGGATTGGTTTCATCCGCTATTGCTTTCTGGGAAGCAAAAGATATTCAGGATAGTCTATTACGGGAAATTGGCAGCCTGGTTCGATATGGGCATTTGGGTGACAACTCAAGCAGTCTGGATAACAACGAGGGTGAGGAAATCTCCATCCTGATTCAACCAGTAGACCCGCCTTTAAGTGAACACTCTGTGCATTTTCCACAAAAACTTAAAGAAGGCCTGCAAACTTTAAAACTTGACGGCGAATCCTGGCGAGTTTTGATGGTAACCCAATTATCCAGTGGGCTACGATACATCATTGCCCAGCAAACAGAGCTGCGTGATGATCTGGCTTTGGCAAGTGGCCTGAACGTGTTTCTTCCCATGCTTGTTTTGGTGGCGCTTATGCTATTGATGATCAATTGGATAATCAGACGTGAGTTCAAGCCTCTACAGCAATTAGCAAATCAACTAAAACAACAAAACGCACTACAACCTGAAACCATGCCAGAGAAAGGCTTGCCTCTTGAAATAGCGCCGTTTGTTACAGCGATTAACGATTTACTGGAACGTATTCAACAAACGCTCCATAGGCAGCAACGGTTTATTGCAGATGCGGCGCATGAATTACGAACGCCCGTAACCGCGCTATCTTTATTAGCAGAAAATGTTGATAATGCGTCCAATGAATCTGACCGGAATGAACGTCAGAAACAATTGCAAAAAGGCTTATTGCGTTTGCGTAAACTATTAAATCAACTACTTGATCTGGCTCGTTTACAAAGCAATCAGCAAAACCCCAAACAAACGGTTTCTTTTAAAACCATTGTACTTGAAGCAATTGCAGATTTATATCCACTTGCAGAAAAAGCAGACATTGATCTGGGTGCAACTGATCTGGAAGAAGTTAGTGTACTGGACCAGGATTCAAGGCTACAACAACTAGTCAGAAATGCGATTTCAAATGCAATCAACCATACGCCCAAGGGTGGGAAAATTAATGTTAGTTTGAAGGCAATAAACCAGCATGCTGTGTTTCAGGTTGATGATACCGGTGATGGAATTCCTGAAGAAGTAATAACACAAGTATTCGAGCCCTTTTATCGCGTCCAGAATGACGCCAGTACACAAACGGGAAATGGACTTGGCTTAGCGATAAGCAATGAAATAGCTCAAAGGCTGGAGGGCAGGATTGTATTAAAAAACAAACCGGAAGGCGGGTTGGTTTTTATCTATACACAACCTTATCAAGATCATCTCGAATAAAAGTTTAAATCATGATCGAACAGTTTATATCCGATATAACACCCACCATGGAACATTTCCAGACGTTGGGCTACTGGATAGCCTTTTTCGCTGCGTTTCTGGAAACCGCTTTCCTGGTCGGGTTGTTTATTCCCGGTTCTACCGTTCTATTGTTACTGGGCGCTTATTCAGTTGGCGGACACCTTGACTGGGGGTATTTGCTGTTTTTTGCCATTCTCGGCGCGATACTCGGCGATAACCTAAATTACTGGCTGGGTAAGCGTTACGGACATCGCTGGGTTGCCAATGGCGCTGGGTTTATCACACCGCAGCATTTCGCCAAATCAGAACAGTTTTTTCAGGCGCACGGCGGTAAAAGCGTCTTTCTGGGGCGTTTTATTCCCAGCATCAAAGAGCTGATTCCTTTTGTGGCCGGTACAATGCAAATGCCACAGCGAAAGTTCATGCTATGGAACATCCTCGGCGCTATCGGCTGGGGAATTGAATGGCTCGGCGCAGGTTATTTGTTTGCGCAGTCGTTGAACCTCGCGCATGTCTGGATTTCTAGAATTGGCATGGCGGTGTTAGTGATATTGCTTGTTTCAATCGTGTTCTGGTTACTCAAACGCTGGGTGATTCAACACGGACAAGCGCTGATCACACTGGGACTTTCCATCCTGCGCTCCGTTAAAACGGCTATTATCAACAATCAGGACGTGCAAAAGCTGGTCAAAAAACATCCCCGGTTTTTCACATTTTTACAAAAACGGCTGGATAAAAGCCATTTCTTCGGTTTGCCAGCAACGTTACTGGGTCTATCCTTTTTATATGTGTTGATGCTGTTTGCGGGGATTGTGGAAGATTTTGTTACATCCGATGCGATTGTGGCAGTCGATCATCATGTCGCGCAGTTGTTGGGTGTTTTTCATGAGCCTGCCATAAACGCCTTTTTTTACTGGGTCACTGAACTGGGTATTGTCCAGATCGTGTTGCCTCTGCTAATCATAGCAAGCATGGTGCTCTGGCTATTGCGAAAACCATGGCTGATTGTACCTTTGTTAGTTTCCAGCCTGGGCGCATTTGCCTTTTCCATGCTTGGCAAACTGGTGTTTCATCGCCCCCGGCCTGAAGAAGCCCTGTTATTTGAGCAAACCTACTCCTTCCCCAGCGGTCATGCGACACAAGCTGTCGCGCTGTATGGCTTCATTTTTTATTTGCTGATTCGACATGCGAGCCAATGGAAAAGCCGGGTGAACCTGTTTTTTCTGGGTTTTCTGATAATTGTGTTAATTGGTTTAAGCCGGATTGTATTGGGGGTTCATTACCTGAGTGATGTCTGGGCTGGTTATCTGGTGGGTATGCTATGGTTAATTATTGGTATTAGCATAACTGAATGGCTATTAGCCATTGGCAATCTGACACCGGAATATCAGGCTCCAAAGCGCTCAAGAATACTAGCAGTTTTGTTAACGGCTATTTTTTTGCTGTACTACGCCTTCGCCAGTGTACTGTATCCTCCACACTGGCAATCAATAACTACGCCTGCAACTATTCAGCTCAAAACGAATATCGTCCAGCAACTCAGTAGTCAAAAAATTCAATATACCCAAACATTCCTTGGCGCGGCGCAACAGCCTCTGAGTGTCGCCCTGCTTGTGGATAATGAGCGGAAACTTATGAGTACGCTACAACAAGCCGGCTGGAAAGTTGCTGACAAGCCGAGCCTGGATAAGCTATTAAAATTACTTAAGGAAGGCATGGCGTACGACACAGCTCCCATTGCGCCGGGCTTTTGGAACCAGCGCCTGAACAATCTTGCGCTGGAAATGCCGTGGCGAATCGACGGTAAACCGATGATTATCACCCTGCTACTATGGAAAACGCCTTATGTGCTTGGCGACAAACACATACTGCTTGGCGTAGTGCGCGCCTATGACCGGATGCAATGGGGTCTTCTACATCACGTCTATCCGGATATTGACGCAAGCCGGGAAGCGCTGCTGCAATCACTGCAAAACACCGGCGCGCTGACAGCCTCTTGCGAACAGGATTTTACCCCCATCACCACCCGTCATTATCTGCTGGGAGGCCAGTTCTTTACACACGGTAAATTATTATTACTGGATTTAAGCCAGAACGACAAAACTGATCAGGCATTATTTTGCCCGACAAAATAAATATTTTTCAATGAGTTATTTTTCAGTCAGCGTCATGTAAATGACATTCTATTATTGATTTTTAGAGTATCTTGTTACCGGATATAAGTTAAATGAAGAAATAGAACAGCTGACTAAGTTTTAGCTAAGCTATGTTCGATAAACTTTCCTCATTAACTCAAGTAAAAAACAGGAGAATTCAAAATGAATGACGAAACAAACAACTCTTTAAACGAAAACAACCCTTCTAACGAAAATCAACAAAACAAGCAAAATGAAAACAGAAATTACACAAAAGGCCGTTTGATCAGTATGCTGGTTTTAGCTTTTTCTTTCAGTGTGGCTCAAAGTGTATTAATCGCTTTAGTGGTCGGACAGGTATTATTTGGATTATTTGCCAAAGAGCAAAATAATGCCTTGAAAAAATTGGCAAAACAGCTTACGGAT
>JANTHA010000131.1 GCA_024762625.1 Thiotrichaceae bacterium | reverse complement strand
CCTACAGACAAGGGGCTGAAACTTCACGGCGATGTTGTTTTCGCCACTGTGTCCGGGCTCTTGAAAACGGGTATTTCGCTGTTAAAAAAATTCGATGGCGATTCCTTTGAGGTAGATGCATCCGGTGTCGACCATATCGATAGCGCAGGCATTGCCTTATTGCTTGAATGGCAACGGTTTTGCCTGGAAAACCACAAATCATGTCATTTTTCAGGCATTCACGGGCAGGGAGCCTCGTTAATAGAAACCTATAAATTGCAGGAGATTCTGACGTTTGCCTGATTAAGCCTGTTTTGAGGTCTTTATTCATCAAATCCAGCAAGTCCAGCTACACATCTAAAAAATGAAACTTGACGAATAACATTCCAGTTACTACCATTCAGACATATGGGAAATATATCCCAAGAGTATTAAGGCGTGGCGACTTTAACCCGACTATTTTAAAATGATGAGTAGTGTACGAACAAATGCAAGCATTGACGCGATTAGGAGATTTAAGCGAAAGCGTAAAGAAAGAGATTCGCGAAATCAGGCTGTTTGCCGGGCAAATTGCTTATACTGAAGATAAGCCTTGCAGCAATTTGCTTGTCGTTCAAAGCGGGTCTTTACGCGTCTACAAACGCGCCAGCGATGGGCGCATGTTTACTTTGTACCGGGTTTTTCCCGGTGAATGTTGTAGTCTGACGCTTGCCTGTATTTTCAATAATACGATGTTTCCGGCATTCATTGAGGCCGAGGATGAGGTGCATGGCTATACAATTCCGGCGCGATATGTTCGTCAATGGTTGTGTGAGAATCCTGAATGGCAGGCTTATTTTTTCCGGGAATTGACACGAAACGTAACCCAATTGACTGATCTTACGGATAATCTGGTTTTTAATAATATGGATTCCCGCATAGCGAACCTGTTATGTCGTCGTTTAACGGATAAAAAAATAATTTCCACAACTCACCAATCTATCGCCAATGAAGTAGGCACCAGTCGGGAAGTCGTCAGTCGTTCTCTGAGGTTACTGGAATCGCGCGGCTATATTAAGCTTATGCGTGGCAAGATAGAAGTCACGCGCTTGCAGGATTTGCAATCGTTTTCCTGTCTTCATTAATCTTTTATAACTCCTTCTATAACTGTTTCTATAACTACTTCGCAGATTAAAAAAAAATCCCCGGCTGCATAAACAGACGGGGATAATCGTTCTCTTCTCGAAATAAAATTATTTTAATCGCTACAGGGTTCTATAATTTGTTTTCGTGGCACATCACACAGCTTACCTGCTGTCCTTTTTGTAAATTGATGGTGACATTCTTGCTTTTACCACCTGAACACAGGGTTCCATTTTCACATTCTTCAATGGTAAAGCTGCGATCTGCGGCGACTTTTGACAATACCGTGCCCATGCCATTGCTTCCATGACAGGCGCGGCATGCATTTTTATTGCGTTCCGCCAGTTTTTCATGACCGCCGTTTGCAAAACGCGTTCCTCCGACAGGATGCATACCGTGAGGGCCGTCAAGCGTATTGCCTAGCGTTCCGGGCGCATGGCAGCTATCGCATTCGACAATTGCGCCGGTGTGACCCTGAACTTGCCTGGCGGTTACATTATCATTGGCCAGTGGATTTGCGTTCGGCCAGATCGCATGGGTGCTGCCATGGCAACCTTCGCACATCACGCCATTATGACCTTTGCCGGAACCATCATCCGAACCGCTTAGACGGTACAGGCTCTGGTTTTCGGCAAAGCGAGAATTTGGCGCAACAATAGGCTTGGCTGTGGCGTCGCCCTTGCGATACGCCTGAATCAAGCGGATGCCGTCGGGAGACACAATGCCGCCAGCAGGATGATTCGAATTAAGCGCGTCGCCGGTATGACAGGATTGACATTTGGGTTCGGTCGCCCAGGGGATGCGTTTGTTAACGCCGGCCAGTGAGCCAGGCGATGTATCCGAATAATCATTGCCGACCTGTTCCAGACCGCCATGACAATCCTGGCAAACGACGCCGCCCGAGAACATTGCACCGCGCAAACACTGTGTTTTGTTGCCAGGATGGCACTGATAACAGGTTTGTTCGAGGATGCCTCGCTCAAATGCATTAATGGGCGCGCCGCCAATTCTGCGGGAATCATCCGGAGGCGGCATACTCGGAAACGCGGGATTGCCAAAGGGATCCTTGAACCTGGCGTGATTGGCGTGCATCGCTCTGGACATGCTCACATGACGCGTCTGCTGACGGCCTTTCGCGCCTCTTGCAGGTTCATCAATCGGGCCTACCTGTGCGAGATCCAGCGCTGGCGTATAGTGGCATTGCGAACATTGCACCGGCGTCTGGTTGGCCAGACAATCAGGGTCAGCAGGATTGTTTGCAGAATCGCAAGGGGTCGAACTGCCGTCGATGCTGCTGGTATAGTCTGCGCCATGTTTGGCGTCGTGCAACCTGAGTATATTCATTTTTGCGGCATTACCGATTTTTTCCGGGCCGGGCGCATTCGGCGCCAGAACCACATCGAAATTGACGCTGGCAAAAGTAGTTGCTGCGCCATTGCCCTGATCATCCGGGTCGGCGTGACAATTCTGACAGTCCGCTTCGCTGGCAACCGGCAAAACCACATCCACGGAATCCAGCGTTTGCCCCGTATTTCTGTCGGTTGCGGATACTTTCATCAAGGGGTAGGGGTTTGAGCGCCCCTGATCGTCTACGGGCGCAAGCGGTATACCATCGGCTGCAAACCAGTTTGCATTGGCGATGATCTGCCCAAAGAAATGCACATCCTGATCAAAGCGCAGGAACGGCTGTGGGTCATTCGCCGCATAGGGATTCAGAATACCTGGCATTTTCTGTTGTTCAGCGATTAACTGGGGCAGGGCCGCGACATCTGGCACAGGCAATCCCACATCAGGCTGTAACGGGTCGAAATTGACTCCAGCGGGATAAAACAGGCTGTAAGTCAGGCCTGCCAGTGTATTGTTTGAACCGGCTGGCTTGTGCTCCCAGAAATTGGATTTAAACACGCCATTTGCATTTTGCGATGTCGTGTTGATTGAGTTTGCTCCAGCCGGGTCATTCGGGCTGGACGCCGCCCTGTAATTCATATCAACCGTCAGGTTTGACAGAATTTTGGGGTGGGATGCGCCTGTTCCTTTTTGAACCGCCTGTGCATGCACCACATTAAAAGGAGGTAATATACTGAAAACCTGGAAATCCTTGTCAGCGCAATGCATTCCCAGGTCATTGGCGGCTAATACACGTACTGCACCGTTGCTACTGGTTGGCGGCGGTGGATCAATGGGAGGCGGTGGCGGGTCAATTGGCGGTGGGGGAGGTGGAGGATCAACCTGACCGTTATCACAATCATCTGGCGCATTTTCCACATTTTTCTCAGCAATGCTACCATTCGATTGTTCTGCCCGCACACGGCAAGGCACAACATCCAGATTACTGAATTCAAATTTCCAGTCGCTTTTTTCGGATCTTTTTTGACCCAGAACAAGCAGGGACGCCGCATTTTTTATTGTGACCGTCAGTTTTTTTGTTCCATAGCCTTTTACTTTGAGACGCGATTTTTCGTCATCCCATTTTGCTTCTTTGATTTTAAAAGGACTTGCGCCAGAGTCGTGATTGTCGGAAGACTCAGCGTCCTTGTTGGTGCTTGAGTTGGAGCTTGCGCTACTATCGGCAAGCGCTGTTCCTCCGCCGCCACACCCACTGACAAAAGCCAGAAAAACCGGAATGGCGGCGATTAATACAGCGTTTTTAGTTTTGCTTACAGTGCCGGCCAGGGCCGAACTGACATCCTGCTCCTGCCGCTTATTCCGCATATTTTGCATATCTAAAAAGCTAGTTTGTTGTTTGTTGTTCATGCGTTTGTTCATGAATAATGCCTCCTATGAATGTTCTGCTTATGGCCCATCTCGCAGCAGGTATTATGGAAAGCAGATAAAGGCATGTATGTAACAATTGTTACAATAGGGAAAATAATCCCAAAACAACTTTTTATGAAATCCGATATGGAAAGAATTTCTAGTCAATATTTATATAAACTTAGGGATTAGTTGACAATAAGTCAGTATGGGAATACATTCCCAATATGAATGATATGTTGCGTCAGCTCGTTTACAAGCTGTTGTATCCAATTGTAAAGATACTGCTTCGTAAGGGAATTTCCTTTGGCGAATTTAACCAGACAGTGAAACTGGTCTATACTGATGTTGCGGAACAGATACTAACTGAAAGCGAAGGAAAAGCCTCTAGTTCCCGTATTTCGATCATCACGGGTCTGACGCGCAAAGATGTGGGCGTTTTGCGTAAACAGAATAAAAATCAGGCGCCGGTTGCCGGACAGGCTTCACAAAAATACAACCGTTCGGTACGTGTCATTAGCGGCTGGATCGAAGATACTGAGTTCTGTTCAGATGCGGGCTACCCGCGTACGCTTCCGATACATGGCGAAACAGGCAGCTTTGAATCTCTGGTGAATAAATATAGCGGCGATATGCCGGTGCGCGCCATGCTGGATGAATTACTGCGGGTTGGCGTAGTCGAAAAGATTGAATCGCACCATGTCAGCCTGTTGCGTCACGCTTATATTCCTGAGGGTGATGAAGATGAAAAGTTGCTTATACTGGGCGAAGATGTGCCTTTGCTAATCGCCACCATTGATCATAATCTGACTGCAAACAAGAATGAATCCAGGTTTCAGCGCAAGGTATGTTACAACAATCTTCCTGAGGACTGTCTTGTTGATTTTAAAAAAATGGTCGATCATGACGGTCAACTGTTACTGGAGAAATTTAATGAATGGTTGTCCCGGCATGATCGGGATAGCGCTTCCGCTAGCGATGGTTCCGGTCGATTCAAGGCAGGCGTAGGTATTTACTACTTCCAGCAGGCTATGGATGCTGATTCAGACAAACATAAAAAAGAGACAAACAAAGCAAACCGGCAACGTCATAATAAGAAACGAGAGTAATAGGTTTTAATAAAGGCTTGAATAGAAAAGGCAACGCATGATGTCCAAACGAAAATTCCCGATGATTACGAGAGTCCTGTTTTTAGCACTGTTTTTAATATTGAGCGCCTGTGGTGGTGGCGGGATACAGTTATCCGATGGAGGAATTGGCGGCACTGGGATTACCATGGGACGCATAACCGGTTTTGGCAGTATTATAGTTAATGGCGTCAAATTTGATGTGAATAACGCCGTCTTTATCCGCGACGGCGTACAAAGCACCGGACAGAATGAGTTCAAAGTCGGAGAGATAGTCGCCATAAAGGGGTCAATCAATACGGATGGCGTCACAGGAACCGCATTAACTGTGGATTTTAATGATAATGTCGAAGGGCCGCTGTCAAAACCTGTTTCGGCAAACCAGTTGGAAGTGCTGGGTCAAAATGTGGCGATTAATGGAGCAACTAAACTTTATGGATTCAATCAGGTAACGGATCTACAACCCGGCGATATACTTGAGGTGTCTGGTTTTGTGGATGGTAACGCTACCATACTGGCTAGTAGCTTGAGCTTGAAAAACGAATCGACTGAATTTGAAATAAAGGGTTTTGTGAAAAATCTTGATCCTGCGCGTCAGTTCTTTAGCATAAATAATTTGCAAATTGATTTTTCAGTAGCGAATTTTAAGAAAATTAGCGCTGATCAATTAAGCAATGACTTGATTCTCGAAGTTGTAGGAGCGCGCTTTCAAAATGGCGTGTTGATCGCAGATGTGATCGAACCTGAAAAGAAATTAGCTGTTAATTCGGGCTCAAGTCTGGCTATTGAAGGTTTGATCACCCGATTCACATCGCCTTCTGATTTTGATGTGAATGGACAGAAAGTCAGCAGTAATGAACAAACGAGCTACGAAAATGGAACTTCTGCTGGCCTGGCTCTGAATGTGATTGTAGAAATCAAGGGAAAGGTCAATGCCGAGGGTGTTTTAGTGGCTGACAAGATTGAATTAAAAAGAGAAGAAAACAAGTTAAACGCCGGCGTTGAAACAATCGTCAATGAACAATCAGCTCCGGAAATAGAACACAATTCTGTGTCTGAAACAGAAGCTGAAGCTGAACCAGAAGCAGAAGCAGAAGCAGAGTCTGAACCAGAAGCAGAATCTGAACCAGAAGCTGAATCTGAACCAGAAGCTGAATCTGAACCTGAACCAGAAGCTGAGTCTGAACCAGAAGCAGAGTCTGAACCAGAAGCAGA
>JANTHA010000130.1 GCA_024762625.1 Thiotrichaceae bacterium | reverse complement strand
ACCATCTTCCCCATTTCTCCGCTCAGGCTACAGTGCTGGATTCCTTGCTTGACCGCCTTACAGTGAAGTTCTGAGGAAATATTGCGCTAAATGTTGAGCCCTGTCCCAGGCGGCTTTGAATGTACAAGCGCCCGCCGTGACGTTGCATGATATGTTGCACAATCGCCAGGCCCAGGCCAGTGCCTCCGGCATCCCGCGAGCGCCCTTTGTCAACGCGGTAAAAGCGTTCGGTAAGGTGGGATATATGTTCCGGGCCAATGCCTTCGCCCTTGTCGGCAACCGTGAAAACCGCTTCACCCTGCCTGTTCTCTCGCCAGATGATGTTTATCTTGGTTCCTGCAGGCGTATAGCGAATCGCGTTGTGAATCAGATTGGCGCAAACACTGGTAATCTCCAGTTCGTTGCCTTTGATCATCAGCGAATGATCCAGTTGCTTAATTAACTTATGCGCGTTTTCATCCAGCGATTGTTCATTCGAGCAGAGCGTTTCCACTATTTGAGCGACATTGATTTCAGTCAGTCTATTTTCATTTAGTTCAGAATTTTCCAGTCGGGACAGTGTGAGTAAATCTTCAATAATATCCTGCATTCGACTGGATTGCTCCGAAGCTGATTCGACGGCGATGCGCAATGAATCGGGCAAGGCTTCATCCGCATGCATAATTTCCAGGTAGCCAGCGATAACAGTCAAGGGGGTGCGTAGTTCGTGGGAGGCATTGGCTATGAAGTTTTTTCGCATCTCCTGAAGATGAACGCGCTCGCTGATGTCCCGCGCAATCAGAAGTTTCAGGTCTTTTTCAATCGGTATTAGCTGAATCGCCAGCTTAATCTGGGGATTGTAGGGCGAGCTGATTTCAATTTCTTTTTGTTTATTTTTTTCCAGAAGCTTATGCAATTTAGGCACTCGAAAAAGGTTTTCGATGCGCTGTCCGCGGTCTGTTTTTAAATTTAAGCGTAATAATGAACTTGAAGTCTTATTGGCCCAGTCAATTTCATTTTTGCCATTGAGTACGACAGTTGCATAAGGCAAGCTGGTGATAATTCCCTGAAAACGTTTCAGCAAGCTTGACATTCGCTGTTTACGAATTGTACTTTGCTTTTTGGTATTCAGGATATGGTAGGTTATGCGCTCCCAGATACCATTGTTATCGGGCGTATGCGTTATTTTACCGCCCTGCTCCAGCCAGCTATGTAGTTGCTGAAGTTTATATAGCAGCCAGACAATATAGACCAGCAAAGCAACAATGAAACTGGCCTGCCAGTAGCCTGATATTGCCCCGCCTAATACGCCTGAAAAGACTACCAGTAGAAATCGCCAGCGTTCCGGGCTCCAGTAATTCTGTCCGCTTTGGGTCACTCAGCCAGGCCTGATTGGGCGAAACGATAGCCTGAGCCGCGTATCGTCTGTAACAGTTTATCACGGCCATATTTTTTAAGGATTTTGCGTAAACGCATAATATGTACATCCACGGTTCGTTCTTCAACAAAGACGGTTTGCCCCCAGACAAGGTCAAGCAGTTGTGCGCGATTATACAGGCGATTGGGGTGCTTCATGAAAAAGTATAGCAATTTGTATTCCATGCCGCTTATTTTAACGGGTGTATCCTTAATGAACACCTCGGCGTTTTCCGGCTGGAGACGAATCCCGGCCAATTCAAGGCAATGTTGCTGGTTCAAACCCTGGGTGCGCCTGATCAATGCGCGAATGCGCGCATCCAGTTCCTTCAGGGATACCGGCTTGGTCATATAATCATCCGCGCCTTTATCCAGACCGGTAATTTTCTCATGCTCCTCAGCGCGCGCGGTAAGCATCAGAATTGGCAGTTCGCTATGCAGAGGAATATCGCGAATCTCCTGCATTAATTGTATGCCGTCGGTATCCGGCAACATCCAGTCAAGCACGACTAGATCGGGTGTTGATTTATTCAGGGAAAGCAAGGCCTGTTGGCTGTTTTCTGCTTCAAGCACCTGATAGTTTTTTGTTTCCAGATACATTTTCAACATTTGCCGGATGGCCTGATCATCTTCAATCAGTAACAGTGTGTACATGGTGGTTTGTTAATCTTGCCTGTTCTTGCTTATTCTGGCGTATCCATAAGCAGATCATCTTCATCATGTGGAAAATACTTGGATCGGATATGTTCCAGGTTCCTGTGGCGGATGTCTTTTCCTTTCACTAGATAGATCACATATTCACAGATGTTTTGCGAATGTGCGCCAATGCGTTCAATCGAACGGGCGCACCAGTTGATGCGCAGTGCGCTTTTGATGTTGCGCGTGTCCTCCATCATATAGGTTATCAGCAAACGCGACAGGTTCTCCAGTTCGCGATTGACCTGATTTTCCTGCTCAAGTACCCGTATTGCCTGATCAGCATCGAGCCGCGCAAAGGCATCCAGCGCATCATGTAAAATCCCCAGCGCCAGTTTGCTTAAATGGGACAGTTCCGAGTGCATCCCGTTGACTGCAGGCTTTTTTGCAAGCTTCTTGGAATAACTGGCGATTTTAACCGCCTCATCGCCAATTCTTTCCAGATCCGTAATTACCTTGACCACCGCGATAATCAGGCGCAAGTCGGTTGCCGCCGGTTGCCGTCGGGCAATAACGCGGATACATTCCTCATCAATATCCACTTCCATGGCGTTGATTTCATCGTCTGAATTGGCCACCTTTTTTGCCAAAGGCTTATCGTATTCCAGCAGGGACTTAAGCGCATTGACCGATTGCTCTTCAACCAGTCCCCCCATCTTTAGCACTTTGCTGCGTATATCCTCTAGCTCGTGGTTATAGCGTTGCGAGGTATGTTGTCCAAGTTCCATCATAGTGTATTTACCGTTTTTGTTGATTTAGCCAAAGCGCCCTGTAATATAGTTTTCCGTTAATTGATGTTCCGGCGTGGTGAAAATCTTGTCTGTGTCATTGACTTCCACCAGCTTGCCCAGATGAAAATAGGCTGTGCGGTTGGAAACGCGCGCCGCCTGTTGCATAGAGTGGGTTACAATCGCAATGGTGTATTTGGCGCTAAGCTCAGTCATGAGTTCTTCAATCAGCGCCGTGGCGATGGGGTCAAGCGCGGAGGTTGGTTCGTCCATCAGGATCACTTCCGGATCAACCGCGATGGTGCGGGCGATGCATAAACGTTGCTGCTGGCCGCCGGAGAGCCCGGTACCGGGTTTTTGCAAATCGTCTTTTACTTCCTTCCAGAGGCCTGCGCGGGTCAGGCTTTTTTCAACCAGGTCATCCAGTTCCGAACGATTATTTGTCAAACCGTGTAATTTAGCGCCGTAAGCCACATTGTCATAAATTGATTTAGGAAAGGGATTGGGTTTTTGAAACACCATGCCAACGCGCGCGCGTAATAAAACCGGATCCATTTCCTTTGCATAAATATCTTCGCCATCCAGCTTGTGTTCGCCTGTCACACGACAAATGGGAATGGTGTCATTCATACGATTAAGCACCCGTAAATAGGTTGATTTACCACAACCTGAGGGGCCAATCATGGCGAGTATTTCATTCTGCGCTATATCAATATTGACGTCAAAAATGGCCTGTTTGTCGCCATAAAACACATCGCATTTACGCGAACTCATTTTCGCATTGTCTACAAAAGGTTTTCCTAATGTGCCATTAATTTCAACATCAAATTCTTCATTTTTGTGGACATCATCCATGCCCCGCGGTTCATTTGCGTTTGCAACAACACTGTCAGACAATTGTGTATCTGGCAACTTTGTATCCGGTAAATTTGTCATAGCTGATTACCATTTCCTTTCAAACTTTTTACGTAATAAAACGGCCATAAAATTCATGACGACTAGAAAAGCCAGCAACACCATAATGGCCGCCGAAGTGCGTTCGGTAAACGCGCGTTCCGGACTGTCTGACCAGAGATAAATTTGCACGGGCATTACCGTGGATGGATCAAGGATACTGTGCGGAATATCCGCCACAAAAGCAACCATGCCAATCATCAGCAAAGGCGCTGTTTCGCCCAATGCCTGCGCCATGCCGATAATCGTTCCGGTCAAGATGCCGGGCATGGCCAATGGCACAACATGGCCAAAGGTCGTTTGCACTTTTGATGCTCCCAAACCAAGCGCCGCCTCACGTATGGATGGCGGTACAGATTTAATCGCGGCGCGACTGGCGATAATGATGGTGGGCAATGTCATCAGCGTAAGCACAAGGCCGCCAATTAATGGCGACGATCGCGGCACCCCGAAAAAGGCGATAAAAACCGCCAGACCCAGCAGACCAAAGACGATGGAAGGCACCGCCGCCAGATTATTGATGTTGATCTCGATGATGTCGACCCAACGGTTATTTTGCGGCGCAAATTCCTCAAGGTAAACGGCCGCCAGGACGCCTATCGGAAAGGATAAGCTCATGGTCACCAGCATGGTCAGAAATGAGCCTACCAGTGCGCCTTTTATACCCGCCTGTTCCGGCTCGCGAGAGTCGCCTGCCGTGAAAAATGTGGTATTGAAACGCTTCTCCAAACGACCTTCAGCCATTAATTTATCAATCCATTTGAGTTGATAATCCTTGATGCGCCGGTCTGATTCCGGCAGGCTGCGGTCTATTTTACCCTTCATGAATACATCGACATCATCTTTTGCCAGAAACCAGAAGGATTGAGTAGTGCCGATGAGGCTGGGGTTTTCGACAACCTTGTCGCGTAATTCATAGGCTGCGGATTTACTGACTAACTGTTTCAAGGCGCGTTTTTGTTTACGGCCCTTTACGCCTGGAAACATGTCATTCAGTGTCTTCTTGATCAAGCGTGCGTAATTCGCCTTGAACAGTTCATCCCTTGTTGCATCTTTTGAGACGCCTAATACGGCGGGATCAATTTTCACATCCAGCTTTACATAGGATTGCTGAAAAGCAGGATAGCCAGTTGATATTATGTTGACCAAAAGAACCAGCAGGAATAGAAAACTAATGGCGATCGCCATTAGGCCATAAAAGCGAAAGCGCCTTTCTCTGGCATAACGCTTTTTAAGGCCAGCACGAATCTTGTCGGTGTTTTCATACGTTGTTTGAGTCACTTAAGTCTTCCTCTTATTCGTACTGTTCGCGGTACTTGCGCACGATGTGCAATGAAATGATATTTAAAATCAGGGTAACCATGAACAAGCCCAGCCCTAACGCAAAGGCTGCAAGTGTTTTGGGGCTGTCAAATTCCTGGTCGCCAGTCAGCAGTGTTACGATTTGCACCGTCACAGTGGTAACCGCCTCAAGTGGATTCGCGGTCAGATTAGCCGCAAGTCCGGCCGCCATGACCACAATCATGGTTTCACCGATGGCGCGAGAAGCCGCCAGTAATACGCCCCCTACAATGCCCGGGAGCGCGGCGGGAATAACCACCTGCCTGATCGTTTCGGACTTGGTGGCTCCCATGCCGTAAGCGCCATCGCGCATTGCCTGTGGCACGGCTGAAATCACATCATCGGACAAGGATGATACGAATGGAATAATCATGATGCCCATCACAATACCGGCGGCCAATGCGCTTTCCGATGAAGGGTGCAAGCCGATCATTTCGCCAGTTTGACGAATAAAAGGCGCAACCGTCAAAGCAGCGAAAAAACCATAAACCACGGTCGGTATGCCCGCCAGAATTTCAAGTACAGGCTTGGCGATTGATCGTATCGTTTTATTGGCGTATTCAGCTAAATAAATCGCTGTCATCAAGCCAAGCGGAACAGCAATCAACAAGGCAA
Organism: Thiotrichaceae bacterium; assembly: GCA_024762625.1. GTDB lineage: Bacteria > Pseudomonadota > Gammaproteobacteria > Thiotrichales > Thiotrichaceae > Cocleimonas. The sequence goes on along the minus strand of JANTHA010000130.1, from coordinate 484 downwards.
TGGCGGAGATCAACAAGGTGCCCGTAAATAAAGGCACGGCGCCAAAACTACCCGAACCACCCACCTGATCGGCGCGTATGGCAGTTTGTGGATTCCAGTGCGTTCCAAATAAAAATTCGGTGATGGGAACCGCTTTGAAGAATTGCAAGGCTTCGAATAAGACCGATAAAACAATTCCGACAGTAGTAAAAATAGCGATGGATGCACAGGCAATCATGATCCAGCGAATAATTTTCTCTACCTGGTTGCGCGCCCTGAATTCCGGTTTGATAAAACGCATTGCGAGCAAAATCCCCAGAACCGCGATTGTCAGAACGATTACTGCCTTGGCGACATTGCTGATTTCCAGCAAGTATTGATAATGTCTTGCAGCCTGTTGTTTGGGATCGCTGGAATTTGCTTGTACCGTGCCAGACTCAACAATATTCTTGATCTCATTGAGATAGAGCGACTTATCCGCTGCTGATAAAGACTGGATTTCATC
>JANTHA010000129.1 GCA_024762625.1 Thiotrichaceae bacterium | reverse complement strand
AATTCGCTGACCACCACCGAGGGCGGCAAGGTCGCATTATCTTTCACGCTTTGGCCGACAAAACTGATCATCAGTTTTTCCCGTGTGGCCAGTAGCGATTCGAGAAACAGGTAGCGATCTTCATCGCGTTGCGAACGATCGCCTTTTCTGGCTTGTCTGGCGCTCAGGTCAAAGCCGTGTTTTTTAGTGTGACGCGGGAAATCGCCATCATTCATGCCGAGCAGTGCGACTACCTTGAAGGGGACGCTGCGCATTGGCGTCAATGCGCAAAAAGTGATTCCGTAGCCTAAAAATTTCTCCCTGCCTTTGATTCCCTGCAAAGCCTGTTTCATGATCTTGCTGATTACCGCAAATGGCAGCTTGTTGTCAGACTCTGCAAGCCCTGCTGTTTCAATTTGCTGGCGCATCTCGTCCAGCATGTCCAGCAAGGCGGATGCATCATTGTCTTCCTTAAACAGCGTCCTGATGAATGAGCGCATCTGTTGCAACCATGCCTGCAGGTTTTTGTTCTGCCTGGACCACTCGTCCAGCGTAAAAATGGTATCAGTAAAGCGTTTGAGCCTGGCGAGTAGCTGTACTTTGGAGCCTTCAAGCTGATCATACGGAAGCAGGGGTAAAGACTTTTCAGGCGCGGCGTGGCCAGCGTTGTCTGGATCGAACAGTGTTTCGCCCGGCATCATGTAACCCAGCAACATGCGATCCAGCGCGTAACGCCAGGTATGTTCGTCTGTTTCAGGCAATCCGTTATGATGCCGGGATGTTGCGCTGACGCCCCAGCGGATATTGACAGCGCGGGCTAGTTCGCGGCATTCGATGACGTCGCTTTGCTGCATATCAAACGGTTTTCGAAGCGCTTCGTATTCCAGTAGCTCAAACACGGATTCCACATCAAAGCGGGTGCGCGGCAACGCCAGAATCTTAAGCATGACTTCGATGATTTGCTGAGAAGCGGATGGACTTCGATCTGCAATACTGAAGGGCAGCGCAGTTTTGCTTTGCTTGTCCGGCGGCGTTGAAAAAACTGCTTCGATATAAGGCGCATAACATTCAACATCAGGCATCATGACAACAATGTCGCTGGGCGCGCATTCTGGATCGTTTTGTAAAATATCCAGAATCTGGTCGCGCAACACCTCCACCTCGCGCATCGGCGTATGACAGGCGTGGAACTGTACAGAGCCATCAGCTGTTATGTAGCCATCAGCTGTAAGATCACCATCAACCGTCAGGCCGCCATCAGCGCGTTCCTTCCCCTGCCTGGGAAAACGCAATGCGAGGATATCGCCTTGCAGATGCGCCAGCAGGCTGGTGGCTTGCTCGTTGACGCGCCACTGATCAATTAACTGGATATCAGGCAAGTCCAGGCATTGATCAATGAAATCACGCCCCTGTTTGCCCAGGGAAGACAACAATGGGTTGCCCGCTTCATAGTAGTCCTGTAATGCGGGATCAAGGCGTGCAATCTGCTTTTCAGAGAGAATATCGCCCCAGTATTCCTGGCATGGATTGATAATAAACAGATGAATATCAATGATTTTTCCCAGCTCTCCGAGCAGGCGTAAATAACCGGGCGATAGAGCGGATAGCGAGAAAAAGGAAACCCGTTGCGACAACGCGCTGGTTTCAGGGTCTAGGTTTTTTAGTGCTTCAATGAACTGATCCTGCATGGATAGCCAGTGAACAAGGCCATTATCGCTAACCACCTTGCGCCATAAACGCGCCTGCCAGTGTGTTTCACTGTTTGTTTCCCATTCCCTAATCCAGTCATCACGATAAAACAGGTATTGATCCAGCAGCCGCGATAATTCACCCGCCAGATCCCAGGCGGATGTTTCATCTTTGAGATAATGTGTCAATTCGGGGAAATCGGCTTCGGCGTCGCCCAGTTCATCCAGAAAAACCATAAATAGTCGCCAGCGTAGCGATGCTGGCGCACAGGGATCCTGTTCCGGTAAGTCCGCAATCACCATACGCAATAAGCGCCACATGAATTCGGCGGGAAACAGTGTTTCCATATTGGCGCTAATGCCGGTCTGTTGCGCAACCCTGAGCGATAGCCAGCGCGCCATGCCGGCGTTCTGCACGATCACTTTTTCACTGTCAAAAAACCGGTTTTGAGGATGATCGTATGGTTCTCCGGTTACCAGACAGAACTGTTTCGCCAGTTGTTCCAGCTGGTTGCTGGTATGCAGGTAAAGCATGAATCAGGTTCTTGTTGTGGTGGATTTTAAATGTTGCCGGACAAACTGGCGTTTTATTTTATCTCTTTCCGGGAAAGGCATGAAAAACAAGTTTCGTTAATAAGCAAAATTTTCCAGACTGAACTTGAGTCCGTACTTAATCATAATGCTTGTGGTAACTGCGTTTTTTGCCAGCGCGCTGGGTGATGACGCCTTCGATTTGCTCCCATTTGATTTCAAAGGTTTCGTACAAATCATTCAAGGGAACCAGAAAATAACGGTCGTCGCGGATGCGCAGCTGGCGGAAAATGTATTCGCCCTTGTTGTCTACCGCAAACACATAGGAGCCATCGCGCGCCACATGGCCGGGGTCGATAATGATAATACAGCCCATCGCGAATTCGGGCTCCATACTGTCATCAATACATTGCAGGGCGAAAGGCTCCGCCTCCGAACAATTGCCGCCATCGCTCATATTCTGTTTGAAGGCGTCTTCGATGTTGATTTTTACTTCGTCCATGACGTGTATCCTGTTGTTATTTCCGTGCCGATGATGGTGGGTTGCGGCTAAACTCTGTTTCGGGCACATGACGCTGGGGTTCATACCAGTGTAGTTTATCATGCAGTTTGACGACTTCGCCGATAATGGTCAGGGTAGGGGCGCGCACGCCGGATTCTTCAACCAGCTGTGGCAAGGTCGCCACTGTGCCGATATGGACGCGCTGGTTGCGCGTGGTGCCCTGTTCGATGAGCGCGGCGGGCATATCGCCGGACATGCCATGCGCCTGCAGCTGTTCGCTGATCACCTTGATTCCGGTCAGGCCCATATAGAAGACAATGGTATGGTTTTTCTGGGTCAGCTGATCCCAGTTCAGATTGATTGAACCGTCTTTTAAATGGCCGGTGGCGAATGTGACCGATTGCGCATAATCGCGGTGGGTCAGCGGAATGCCCGCATAGGCGGAACAGCCGGAAGCCGCAGTGACGGCGGGGACGACTTGAAAAGGCACATTGTTTTCGGCCAGTTTTTCGATTTCCTCGCCGCCGCGACCGAAAATAAAGGGGTCGCCGCCCTTGAGGCGCAAGACCCGTTTTCCCTGCAAGGCAAGTTCGACCAGCAGGTCGTTGATCTTGTCCTGAGGAACCGCGTGATTGTCTTTTTCCTTGCCGACGTAGAGACGCTCGGCGTTTTTATTCGCCATATCCAGTATCGGTTTGGATACCAGCCGGTCATACACCATGACATCGGCCTGCTGCATCAGACGCACCGCCTTGAAAGTCAGCAGATCCGGGTCGCCGGGGCCTGCACCGACCAGATAGACTTCGCCAACTGGATTACTGTCTTGTTGTTTGGCGAGTAAATCATCCAGCAATTGTCGCGCTGCGGCATCTTGCCCGGCGTAAACCAGTTCGGCAAACGGGCCTTTGAGCGCATTTTCCCAGAATTTTTTACGTTGTTTTTGCTCTGGGAAGCGTGATTTTACCTTTTCCCGATATTCTTCCGTGATGCTGGCCAGACGGCCACAGGCGGAAGGAATCATGGTTTCCAGCTTCATGCGCAACTGGCGCGCAAGAACCGGAGAAGCGCCGCCTGTGGAGACCGCAATGGTCACCGGCGAGCGATCCAGAACCGAGGGCACGATAAAGCTGGATAACCCTGGATCGTCGGCCACATTAACCAGCGTATTCGTTTGATTGGCGAGTGCGGCGATCTGTTTATTGATCTCTGCATTATCAGTCGCGGCGATCGTAAGAAAGGCGTTCTCGATATCCGCCGGTTCAAACTCGCCTTCCCTGGCTGTTATTTTACCCTCCTGCGCCAATTGTTTGATCCCGGCGTCCAGACGGGGTGCTATGACCTTGACGCGGCCGTTTGCCTGTAGCAGGTTGTTCACCTTGCGCGTGGCGACTGCGCCGCCGCCAATGACTACGCAGTCGCGGTTTTCAAGATTCAGAAAAGCGGGGTAATGTTTCATGTACGGTTTTCGCTTGTGATTGGGGTGTCTGTATTTTCTTAATTTAGAGCGCGGCTATTTTTTTCGCCTTTTCGGGCGCGATTGATAGCTTACAATGCCTTTAACGATTTCGCCATAGGGTAGTGTTTCTATTTTTCCATAACGGCGTAGCGCGGACTGCATGGTTTGATGGATATTGTCCGCTGGCGCTGTATTCGCTTTTGCCGTCTGGTTTTCATCTTCATTCAATAGCGCTTGCAGCGCCTGCATGCCGCCCGCCTGTACCTGCAGCTCCTTATTATGCGGCATTGGGCCATCAATGGAGACGACCTTGAGCGAGAAACGCGCATTGTTGCGAATGCTGTTGAGTACCGCCGTACATTGTTGCATCGCCGTTTCAGATTCACAGGCCACGCATTCGCGCGAGGCGAGTATGAATTTGCGTTTTAACTCACAATCGCAACGCTGGTTGGTAATGGCTTTTTCAAAAATACAGCGATTCGGGTTGAGCGTCTTATAGGTGTTGCGATACTGGTCTTCGTCCATGATAGGCGGGTGTTATTTTTCCCACTCCATGACAACGGTTTCTTCGCGCTTTTCCAGTAGTAGCTCTTCGGCCTGAAGCTGGTTGGCTGCATGAATCATTTTCACGGTGATGCCGCCATTAAGCGGCAATTCGGCGCGCATCTCGCGGGCGAATTTTTTGGCGTCCTTGAACGATTCAAATTCTTTCTGGAAATCCAGATTTTTAACCACAGGGGTCGGTTGTGTGATTTTATAAACGTAATAGGGCATGGCAATTTCCTGTTTATCCTGGTTAACAAGTAGCTGATATGTAGCTAATATGTAGCTCAGTAGCTGATATACAGCTGACAATATGAAGATTCTACAGCAGTATATCTACTTTCTCTAATAAAGGTGAAGTCAGTGGGAGTAATCGTTTACGCATTACCGTACCTACTGAATCATTGCCGCTAAAAATGGGGATGAGCGTATGCTCACCCATTTGCGCCAGAACCAGCAGTGCGTTGACGAGCGGATGGTGTTTGTTATCAAGCGCATCTAACAGTGCGGCTAATTCCTCATTGTCTGGCTGTTGACAGATATGATCGGCGTGTTCTATGGCGATTTCAATGGAGCGCGTGCCGCGACGATCGTTTTTCAATGTTTCCATTGGCAATTTAAACTGTCGGTTTATGGCGGTGAACAGTGAAATAACGACATCCTGGTCAACAGGTTTTTTTAAAGACAGTTTTAAGGTTTCCAGCCAGTTTTGTCCCTTGTCGCTTAACAGACGGAGCAGGGCGATCGCATAGCGGTTTTCCGCTGTTTTAAGTTTGGCGAGTTGAACGGAAATTTCTTCGTACTGTTTTGAGCAGGGTTTATCCAGTGGAATTTGTTCCATACTGGCGTGCAAGAAGCCGACGTAAAAGGGATTTCTACGTTTGGCGCGCGCCCATAGTTTCTGTTTTTCCTCAATGCTGAGTAAGTCTCCCTGTAAGCACAGGCGCACCATATTCACAATATTGAGCTGTTTTTCCTCAAAAGGCAGAAACTCCATCAAGTAGGCCGCAAGTTCAATGCCCAGTTCGCCTTGTGCGATTTCAGGATATTCCATGAGCCGCATGGCGACTTCGGTCGTCGGGTGCGCCCACCAGGCGCGAACGCCAATATCATGACTGATTTCTGGTGCGTGAACCACGGCGATTATAGCTTCCGGTTCGCCCAGCAACAGCATGTGCTCCAGGGTATTATCAGCGTGACCCATTCGGGTCCAGCGTTTCAGGAATATCGGATAACCGCCGGGGGATCCGGTTATTTTAAGCGATAACAGTTCACGCACCAGTCGCAGATATTGTTCATCACGCATGGTTGGGTTTAATTGCACCTTGGCTTCGCCTTTTTCGGTCAGGGCGTGTACGGTCATTTTGCTTTCATTGATGCGGATAGCCCGTAAGGGCTGCGCAAGGAGTACATTCAGGCGCAGATTATCTTCATTTGAAAGTTGTTGTGAGGTTTGCATTTAAGAACAGGATATTCCGTAAACTTGTTAGTAACTACTCAACGTATTCATCTTTTGCCCCATCTCGGCGTTATTTTCGTACTCGAATGGTCACATATTAACTATATGCTCACATTCTCCGTGCGAAAATGCCTTGATATGAACCAAAATCTAAACACGCTGAGTAG